>CP016093.1:300000-557500 GCA_001664005.1 Rhizobiales bacterium NRL2 | reverse complement strand
CTCGAGATAGCTCGCCAGCGTCTCATGGTCCTCCATGGCGAAGACCATTTCTTTCAGGTTGTCCAGTTTCGCCGGGGCCTGCGGGCTCTTGTCGCGCTGCCACATCTCCGTGTAGCCCGATTCCTCCAGCACCACCTCGGCCAGCTCCGCCGGCGAGAGGTCCGGGGCCTGCAGCCGCCAGCGGGCGAAATCCTCCATCAGCCGCTTCAGGCTGCCCCGGGCCTTCGGCCCCAGTTCCTCGGTCTCCACGATGGCCTCGGCGGCGCGGTAGAGGGACTGGCGCGCCGTCCGCGCGATCTGGTGAAGCTTCTGGACGGTGGCGTCGCCCAGGCCGCGCTTCGGCGTGTTGACGATGCGCTCGAAGGCTAGGTCGTTGTCCGGCTGGGCTATGATCTGGAGATAGCAGGTGGCGTCCTTGATCTCCTGGCGCTGGTAGAAGCGCACCCCCCCGACGATCTGGTAGGGCAGGCCGATCTCGATGAAGCGGTCCTCGAAATAGCGCATCTGGAAGGTGGCGCGGACCAGGATGGCGACTTGGCTGAGGCTTTCGCCCCTGCGCTGCAGCGCCTCGATCTCCTCGCCGATCTGGCGCGCTTCCTCTTCGCCGTCCCAGACGCCCTGCACGACCAGCTTCTCGCCGTCGGGCACGTCGGTCCAGAGCGTCTTGCCCAGGCGGTCCTCGTTGTTGGCGATCAGGCCGCTGGCCGCCTCCAGGATCGGCCCCGTCGAGCGGTAGTTCTGCTCCAGGCGAATCACCTTCGCGCCGGGAAAATCGGTCTCGAACTTCAGGATGTTGCCGACCTCCGCCCCGCGCCAGCCGTAGATCGACTGATCGTCGTCGCCGACGCAGCAGATGTTCCGCGCGCCCTGGGCCAGCAGCCGGAGCCAGAGATACTGGGCGACATTGGTATCCTGGTATTCGTCGACCAGGATGTAGCGGAAGCGGCGGTGATAGTCGGCCAGCACGTCCGGATGGTTGAGGAAGAGTTCGGTCGTCAGCAGCAGCAGGTCGCCGAAATCGCAGGCGTTGAGCGTCTGCAGCCTGTCCTGGTAGAGCTTGTAGAGCGCCTTCGCCTTGCCGTCGGCGAAGCCCGAATCGCCTTCCTGCACCTTTGCCGGCGTCAGCCCCTTGTTCTTCCAGCCGTCGATGACCGAGGCGAAGGCCCTGGGCGGCCAGCGCTTGACGTCGATGTCCTCGGCTTCCAGCAACTGCTTGATCAGGCGCTGCTGATCGTCGTCGTCGAGAATGGTGAAGCCCGAGGTGCGGCCCACCAGTTCGGCGTGGCGGCGCAGGATGCGGACGCCGATGGCGTGGAAGGTGCCCAGCCAGACGCCTTCGACGGCCTGGCCGATGAGCTGGCCGACGCGGTCGTGCATCTCGCGGGCGGCCTTGTTGGTGAAGGTCACCGCCAGCACTTCCCAGGGCCGGGCCTTGCCGAGATTGAGCAGGTGCGCCAGCCGCGTGGTGAGCACGCGCGTCTTGCCGGTGCCGGCGCCCGCCAGCACCAGAACGGGCCCGTCCAGGGCCTCCACCGCCTGGCGCTGGGGCGGATTCAGCGTTTCCAGATAGGGAAAGCGCGCCTCGCCGCGTCCGGCCGGCTCCGCGGCGCCGAGATCGAAAGGGTCATCCATGGCCCCTGTATAACAGCCCCGGGCGGACGATTCGAACGCTCACGCCCTTAAAAAGGAGCGAATTCAGGGTGCGGCGGCGCGCCAGAAGGCGATCGCCTCATCAATGCCGCGCAGTTCGGCGCATTCGTGCGTCGGCGAGAGCGCATCGGCCATCGCCCGGACGGTGGGATCCGCCCGCACCGCTTCCGAAAAGACGATGTCGCCGCCCCGTGACTGGTCCTGCAGGCGGGCGGCGAGGTTCACGGTCTGACCGAAATAGTCCAGACGGCGGTTGAGCGTCACCGCCAGACAGGCCCCGGCGTGAATGCCGATCTTGACCACCAGCGCCGACTGCTCGCGGAGATTGAAGGCATCCATGCCGCGCTGGATGGCGACGGCGCAGGCGAGGGCGTCGCGCGACTCGGCGAAGGCGGCGAGAACGGCGTCACCCATGGTCTTCACCACCGCGCCGTCATGGCGGCGGACATGATCGGCGAGATAGACGAAATGGCTGCGCACGGCGGCGTATGCGGGCGCGTCGCCGGCGCTGCGGTAGAGCCGGGTGGAACCCTTCAGGTCCGTGAACATCAGCGCCACCTGGCTGATGCCGGCGCCGTCGCCGGGACGCAGTGTGTCGGCGGCGCAGAGGTCGCGGAAAGCATGCAGCGCCGTCGCGCGCTCCGCCGTCAGCGCATCGATGGCCCAGTCGCGGCGCTCTATCAGGGCATAGCGGAGGCTGCTGTCGTCGTTGCGGAAGGCGATGCGCCCCGTCGGCGCCGGCGCGCCAAGCGTCACCGCATCCTCGGCCAGCGCCACGGTGGGCAGCGCCCCGCCATCATGTTCGAACTCGGCATAGGGACCGCCGCGCAGTTCCCGGGCGCGGTAGGGACCCGGCGGCAGTTCGCCCGGCCAGTCCCGCGCTGCCCGGGGATCCAGGCGCACCTGCGCCATGACGTGCGGCGTCGACATCGGCCCGCCCAGGCAGTATTCGCCGTCATAGACCGGACGGAGCGCCGGGGCGGGCGTGAAGGTCAGCTCCACATTGCGCGCGAAATCGCGTTCGTAGTCGACATTGCAGGCCGCGCAATGGGCGCGCTCGGGCAGCCTGTCGAGTCCGTCGGCCGAGAGCTTGGCGCCGCGGCAGCGCGGACAGAGCAGGTCCCAGCGCTGCTGCAGCAGGCCCTCGCGCACACCCTGCAGCATGGTTTCGACCATCGCCCGCGGTCCGGCGCCGAGCTGGGGGGCGAGCGCCAGCGGGCGGATACGCACCAGATCGACCTCCTGGGCCGCCAGCACCCAGTCCACCAGCGTCTGCCCCAGGCCGTGACCGTAGGGGCTCTCCTCCAGCCGCCGGACCATGGCCTCGATCCGCATCCGTTCCGCCGCCGACGGCGCGTGCCCCGGCACCCGGTAGGGCACCCTTGCGACCCCTTCGGCCCATTCGGCGACCTGCCCGCAGAGGCTCCGGAAATCCTTCTCGGCGCGGGCGAAGAAGCCCCAGTTCAGGATCACCCAGCCGAAGCCGGTGCGCGGCGTCGCGCCCACCTCGTAGTGACAGAGACAGCCGGGGCCGTCTTCGCGCGGCTCGAAGGTGACCATGGCGCCGATGGTGGCGAAGGGCCCCTTCGAGAACACGCGCCAGTGCCAGAACCACTGGCCCATCACCCATTCGACGGGAAATTCCTCCCAGGCCAGCTCGACGCCATTGACCGCGCCCTCGGCGAACAGCCGGATCGAGCCGTCGGGCTGCTCCTCCTCGCGGATGCGGTGTTTCGGGAACCCGGCAGCCTCGTTGAAACGCGCCGTGTCGGCGAGCGCCGGCCAGACCGTCTCGACGGGGTGATCGAAGGCGTGGGTGAACCTGCGGCGGTAGGTGCGAGGCATGGCGTCCAACATACGGGGCGGCGCCGCACCGGTTCACCGCATTTCTGCGTGATGACCGTCCGGTCCCGCCGCCGTCGCGTTCAGCCCTTCGGGAACTCCAGCCCCATCTCCCTGTAGCGGGCGGGGTCGTCGAGCCATTTCTCGCGCACCTTGACGAAGGTGAAAAGGTGCACGGGCCGCGCCAGCAGTTCCGACAGCTCCTCGCGCGCCATCCTGCCGATCTGGCGGATGGTCTGGCCGCCGTGACCAAGGACGATGGCGCGGTGGCCCTCGCGGGCGACGTAGATCACCTGGTCGATGCGCACCGAGCCGTCGGGGCGTTCCGTCCAGTTCTCGGTCTCGACGGTCAGCGCATAGGGCAGTTCCTGGTGCAGGCGCAGGAACAGCTTCTCGCGGGTGATCTCGGAGGCGAGCAGCCGCTCCGGCATCTCCGAGACCTGGTCCTCCGGATAGAGCCACGGCCCCGGCGGCATGGCCCGGGCGAGGGCCTCACGGAGGTCCGCGACCCCGTCGCCGGTCAGCGCCGAGACCATGAAGACCTCGTCGACGAAACCCGACTGGCCCAGTTCCGCCGTCATCGCCAGCAGGCTGTACTTGCGCACCAGGTCGATCTTGTTCAGCACCACCCAGATCCGGCGCCCCAGCTTGTCGAGACCCGCCAGAATCTCGCGCACATTGCTGTTGAGACCCCGCTCGACGTCGATCAGCAGGACAGTCAGATCGGCGTCGGCGACGCCGCCCCAGGCGGCATCCACCATCGCCTTCTCCAGCCGCCGCTTCGGCCGGAAGATGCCCGGCGTGTCGACGAAGGCGATCTGCGCCGCGCCCTCCAGGGCGATGCCGACGACCCTGGCGCGCGTCGTCTGCACCTTGGGGCTGACGATCGAGACCTTGGTTCCGACCAGCTGGTTCAGCAATGTCGACTTGCCCGCATTGGGCGCGCCCGCCAGGGCGACGAAGCCGGCCCGGCTCTCCTGCTGCCTGTCGCCTTCCGTCTCAGCCGTCACGGCCGTTCTCCACCTTGCCGAGCAATGTTTCCGCCGCCCGCCGTTCCGCTACCTTCTTCGACGACCCGGTGGCTTCGGCCTCGCCGCGCGCGAACCGCGCCCTGACCGTGAACTCGGGCGCATGATCGGGGCCGCGGGCGGCGACGAGTTCGTATTCCGGCGGCTCGATGCCGTGGGCATGGGCCCATTCCTGCAATGCCGTCTTGGAATCCTTCGGCGCCTTCTCCAGCCCCGCGATGCGCACGCGCCAGCGCTCGCCGATGAACCGCTCCGCAGCCGGCAAGCCGCCGTCCAGATAGAGCGCGCCGATCACCGCCTCGCAGATGTCGGCGAGGATGGCCGGCTTCTCCAGCCCGCCGGTCTCGCGCTCGCCGGGCGACATGCGGATGTACCCGGCGAGGCCCGTCTCCAGCGCGACTTCCGCCAGCGTCTCCTTGCGCACCATCTCGTTGTAGCGCCGCGCCATGTGGCCGGCATTGGCGTCCGGGTATTCGCGGAAGATGGCCATGGCGATGACCAGACCCAGCACGCGGTCGCCCAGGAATTCGAGACGCTCGTAGTCGCCGCGCTCCGCGCGACCGCGCTGCAGCGCCGAAGGGTGCGTCAGGGCTTCCTGCAGCCGCCCGCGATCGGCAAAGGCGTGGCCCAGGGCCCGCTCGAGTTCTGCCATCGCCTCCGGAGGTCTATTCAATCACGTCGCCCAGTCTCGAGTACCGGATGTTGGTGACCAGGTTCCAGATCTGCCACCAGCGGAAGTCCGTGTCGATGGAGAAGAACAGCACATCGGCGCGGCCGACGAGATTCTCCGCCGGCACGAATCCCACGCCGCTGTTGCGCACGGAGACCCGGCTGTCGGTGGAGTTGTCGCGGTTGTCGCCCATCATGAAGTAGTGCCCCTTGGGCACCGTATAGACGGCGGTGTTGTCCAGGGGCCGGCGGGCGCTCTCGTCCAGGGTGAGATAGCTGCGGCCGTTCGGCAGGGTCTCGCGGTACTGCGGAATGAACCGCAGCCGGCCCGTGCCGTCGATGTACTCGAAGTCCTCCACGCGCTCGCGCTTCACCGGCTGATCGTTGATGTACAGCACGCTCTCGCGCATCTGTATGCGGTCGCCGGGCATGCCGATGACCCGCTTGATGAAGTCGGTCTCGTTGTCCAGCGGCGTCTTGAACACGGCGACGTCGCCCCGCTCCGGCGCGCTCTGCAGGACGCGGCCGCCGAACAGGTCGGGGCTGAAGGGAAGACTGTGGCGGCTGTAGCCGTAGGAGAACTTGGAGACGAACAGGAAGTCGCCCACCAGCAGCGTGGGCACCATGGACCGCGACGGAATGTTGAAGGGCTCGAAGGCGAAGGTACGGAATACCATCGCGATCGCCACGGCATAGATGACGGTCTTGATGGTCTCTTTGAAGCCACCCTTGGATCTGGAAGCCATTAGAACGCCTTGTCTTGCCGGGGGATTGCGTCGTTCGGACGACGCCTGGCGGAGCGACGCCGTGTTGAAGCTGAAAGGCGGCCGTTAGTCAATTGCGATCCGCCGCCGCCGGCCGCGCCTCCAGCACTACATAGGCCAGTGCATAGGGCGCCTCGTCGCTGATGGACAGATGCGCAAAACCTGCCGCGCCGGCGGGACAGAGCCCCGCCAGGGTCGCCGCCGCCTGGCCGCTGAGGATCAGGTCGGGCTTGCCGTTGGGACGGGAGACGACCTCGATCTCCTTCAGGCCGGCGAACTCGCCGATGCCCGTGCCGAGCGCCTTGGCCGCGGCCTCCTTGGCGGCATAGCGGCGGGCGAAACGGGCCGCAGTGTCGGCGCGGTCGCCGCAGGCCGCCTGCTCGCCGGCGGTGAAGCAGCGGTCGAGAAAGCGCTTTCCGAAACGCTCGATGGAGCGCTCGATCCGGCGGATGTCGCACAGATCGGCGCCGATGCCGACGATCATGAGCTGCTCATGCGCTGGCGCTGCCCGTGGCGGCGGCGCGCGCCTTGTCCATCAGGCTGCGCATGCGGGTGATGGCGGAGTTGAGGCCGGAGAAGATCGCCTCGCCCACCAGGAAGTGGCCGATGTTGAGCTCGACGACCTGGGGGATCGCGGCCACCGGCGAGACGGTGTCGAAGGTCAGGCCGTGGCCGGCATGAACCTCGAGCCCCAGGTCGGCAGCGTATTCGGCGGCATGTATGATGCGCGCCAGCTCGCCTTCCCGGTCCGCGCCCTCGGCGTCGCAATAGGCCCCGGTGTGCAGCTCGACAACCGGCGCGCCCAGCGCCTTGGCGACGTGGAGCTGTACCGGCTCCGGATCGATGAACAGCGAAACGCGGATGCCGGCGTCGACCAGGCTGCGCACGACCGGCGTCAGGTGCCGGTGGTGCGCGGCGACGTCCAGGCCGCCTTCGGTGGTGACCTCCTCGCGCTTCTCCGGCACCAGGCAGGCGGCGTGCGGCTTGTGGCGGAGCGCGATGCCCAGCATCTCCTCGGTCGCCGCCATCTCCAGATTCAGCGGCAGGTCGATCTGGGCGCTGAGACGCTCGATGTCGTCGTCGGAAATGTGCCGGCGGTCCTCGCGCAGGTGCGCCGTGATGCCGTCGGCACCGGCCTCGGCGGCCTGCCGCGCGGCGCGCACGGGATCGGGATGGCCCCCGCCGCGGGCGTTTCGGATGGTGGCGACGTGGTCGATGTTGACGCCGAGACGCAGCCTGCCGGTCATGTTCCAAGCCTCCTGATCCAGCCTGACCGGCGAACCATACAGATTTTCGTCGCGGAAGGGGATGGTTGCATTGCCGCCTCCCGGCCGCGATTCCGGTTGCCTTTCACGCGCGCCGCGGCCAAGGCTGCCGCCGGACGCAACCGGGCGGGAGACAGCGCGTGGCGGGGCCTGCGGCGGATACGGAGAAGGCGGCGACAACGCGCTGGGCGGTCGTGCTGACCGCGGTGGGCGCGGGCATGCTGCTGGGCGCGCAGGTCGGCAAGGCGCCACCGATGATCGCCGCGATCCGCGCCGACCTGGGCCTCGACCTGGTGGCCGCCGGCTTCTTCATGTCGCTGATCAATGGCGTCGCCGTCGCGACCGGCATTCTGGCCGGCGTCTTTGCCGACAATGCCGGCCGCCGCCGCGCGGTGCTGCTGGCGCTGGCGGTCCTGCTGGCGGGCAACGTACTCGGCGCCACAGCCGCCGGCGCGCCGCAGATCTTCGCGTCCCGGCTCTGCGAGGCCTTCAGTTTCGTGGTGATCGCGGTCGCAGCCCCCGGCCTGATCCTGGAGGCGACTGCCCCGCGCGACGTGCGCATGGCGCTGTCGGTCTGGAGCACCTACATGCCGGCCGGCTTCGCCGCGATGATGGCCGCGGCGCCCTTCATCGCCGCGCCGGAGCACTGGCGCACGGTCTGGTGGTTCAACGCCGGCCTGACCGTGATCTATGCCGCGGTCTTCCTGACGATGACGCGCGGGCTCGGACGGCGGCCGATGGGCACGGGCCGGCTGCGCGGCCTGGCCGAAGTGGTCCGCCGGCCGGGGCCCTGGCTGATGGGCGTCGCCTTCATGCTCTATACGGTGCAGTGGTTCGGCGTACTCACCTGGCTGCCGACCATCCTGCAGGGCGTCGGCCTGAGCGCGGCGGCGGCGGGCGCCGGCGTGGCCGTGGTAGTGGCCGCCAACATCCCCGGCAATCTCGCTGCCGGCGTGCTGCTCAGCCGCGGCGCGGCGCGCTGGAAGATCATCGCCGCCTGCAGCCTGGCGCTGGGCCTGCTCACCCTGGGGATCTACGACAGCGGCCTCGATCCGGTGTTCCGGCTGGTCCTGGCGGGCCTGTTCTCGGCCATCGGCGGCGCCATCCCCGGCGCGGTGCTCGCCGGCGCGGCGACGCACAGCCCCTCCCCCGCCCAGGTCGGCATCACCAACGGCGTCATCGTCCAGTGTACCAATCTCGGTTCCCTGCTGGGGCCGCCGGCGGTGGCGTGGATGGCGGCCATGGCCGGCGGCGACTTCACCGCCGCGCGCTGGCTGACGCTCGCCGCCGGTGTCGCGGGCGTCGCCGTGGCGCTCGCGCTGCGCGGCGTGGAGCGGCGACTGGGCGAGGCCCCGGCCGCCGCGCCGTGCTAGAGTGCGGCGCATGATCCGCCCGGCTCTGATCGCGATCGCTGTTCTTCTTTCCGGATGGGCCGCGGCCCGCGCCGAAACCGTCGACGTGGCGATCGTGCTGGCGGTCGACGCATCCTCTTCGGTCAGCCATGGCGAGTTCGGTCTGCAGATGGACGGCATCGCCCAGGCCCTGCGCGACGGGGAAGTGGCGCGGGCGATCACCGGGGGGCCCAGCGGCCGCGTGGCCTTCACCCTGGTGCAATGGTCGGGCCCCGGCCAGGTCCGTCAGGCGCTGGACTGGCGCGCGGTGGACTCGCCGGAGGGGATCGAGACGCTGGCCCGCGACGTGGAGCTGACGCCGCGCTATTTCTCCGCCGGCGGCACCGCCATCGGTCAGGCCCTGCTCTATGCGGCCAGCCAGTTCGAGAACCTGCCATGGCCCGCCGGCCGGCGGGTGATCGACATATCGGGCGACGGACGCAACACCGACGCGCCCGCTGTCCAGGGCGCGCGCGAGGACGTCATCGCCGGCGGCATCGTCATCAACGGGCTGCCGATCCTGAGCCAGGAGCCCGGTATCGAGCGCTACTACCGAGAGCAGGTGATCGGCGGCTATGGCGCCTTCGTGGAGGTGGCGGCCGACTATGACGCCTTCGCCGCCGCGATGCGCCGCAAGCTGCTGCGCGAGATCCGCACCGACCCGTTGATCTCCCGGCGCCCGCCCGCGCGCGTTGACCGCCCCGGCGGGCTCGACTATTTCGTGGCGGCAGGGGAGAGACGGCATTCGGGGAGGATGAGATGACGCAGGCGCTGACCGAGGATCAGCTCGCCTTTCAGGACGCCGCGCGCAGCTTCGCGGAAGCCGAGATGGCGCCCCATGCCGCGAAATGGGACGCGGACAAGATCTTTCCCGAGGACACGCTGCGCCAGGCGGCGGCGCTGGGCTTCGCCGGCATCTATGTCGGCGAGGCGCATGGCGGCTCGGCGCTGACCCGGCTGGACGCCGCCATCATCTTCGAGGAACTGGCCGCCGGCTGCACGTCGACCGCCGCCTATGTCTCGATCCACAACATGGCCGCCTGGATGATCGACCGCTTCGGCGGCGATGCGGTGCGGGAGAAGTTCCTGCCGAAGCTCTGCACCATGGAGCACTTCGCCAGCTACTGCCTGACGGAGCCGGGCGCGGGCTCCGACGCCGCCAGCCTGAAGACGAAGGCGGTGCGCGAGGGCGACGAATACGTCATCAACGGCGCCAAGGCCTTCATCTCCGGCGGCGGCCGTGCCGACGTCTACGTCACCATGGTCCGCACCGGCGAGGAGGGCGCGGGCGGCGTCACCTGCCTCGCCATTCCGAAGGACGCGCCCGGCATCAGCTTCGGGGCGCAGGAGCGCAAGATGGGCTGGAATTCCCAGCCGACGGCGATGGTGCTGTTCGACGACTGCCGCGTGCCCGTCGAGAACCGCGTCGGCGACGAGGGCCAGGGTTTCCGCATCGCCATGGCCGGCCTGGACGGCGGGCGCATCAATATCGGCGCCTGCTCCCTCGGCGCGGCGCGCGCCTGCCTGGAGCGGACGGTCGACTATGTGAAGGACCGCAAGCAGTTCGGCCGCGCCATCGCCGATTTCCAGAACACGCAGTTCCGGCTGGCCGACATGGCGACCGAGCTGGAAGCCGCGCGCTACATGATCCGCGGCGCCGCCGCGAAGCTGGACGCCGACGCGCCCGACAAGACCCAGGCCTGCGCCATGGCCAAGCGCTTCGCCACCGACGCGGGCTTCGACATCTGCAATCAGGCCCTGCAGCTGCACGGCGGCTACGGATACCTGATGGACCATCCGATCGAGCGCTATCTGCGCGACTGCCGCGTCCACCAGATCCTGGAAGGCACCAACGAGATCATGCGCGTGGTGATCAGCCGGAAACTGCTCGACGGCTAATGAACAGGCGGGCCGGGGATGGATGGGCTGGCCGGCCCGCCGAGCGATTGAATCACCTGTCGTCCTCGGGCTCGACGAGCCTGCCCCGGACCCCGTTCCGGGGAGGATCTGTGAACCGGAGCCGCCACGACACAGGCCCTCGGATCAGGTCCGAGGGCGTCAGGTTGAAAGGGGAAACCGCGCGAAGGCGTCGGGGGAGAATGAAACGATGACCGATACGGATGACGAGATCGTCTTCGGGCGCAAGGGCGCGCTGGGCACCATCCTGCTGAACCGGCCGAAGGCGCTGAACGCCCTGACCCACGAAATGGTCGTGGCCATGCATCCGCAGGTCCGGGACTGGGCGAGGGACGATGGCGTGAAGGCGGTGCTGATTCAGGGCGCCGGCGAAAAGGCCTTCTGCGCCGGCGGCGATATCCGCAAGCTCTATGACGAGGGCCGCGCGGGCGGACAGTATCCGTACGACTTCTACCACGACGAATACCGCCTCAACGCGGACATCCACTACTACCCCAAGCCGTGGATCAGCTTTCTGAACGGCATCGTCATGGGCGGCGGCTGCGGCGTGTCGATCCCCGGCAGCCACCGTATCGCCACCGAGAATGTCATGTTCGCCATGCCGGAAACCGGGATCGGCCTGTTCCCCGACGTCGGCGGCTCCTTCTTCCTGTCGCGCTGCCCGGGGCGCGTCGGCGAGTATCTGGCGCTGACCGGCGCGCGGCTGAAGGCCGCCGACTGCCTCTACGCCGGTGTCGCCGATCATTACGTGCCGGCGGCGAAGCTGGAAGCGCTGGCCACGGCGCTGGAAGGCACCGACGGCAGCCACGAGCATGTCGGCGCGACCATCGCCGGCTTCGTCGAGGATCCGGGCGCGGCGCCGCTGGCCGAGGCCCGCGACGTGATCGACCGCTGCTTCGCCGGCGCAACGGTGGAGGAGATCGTCGCCGCGCTGGAGTCCGAAGGCGGCGAATGGGCGGCGAAGCAGGCGAAGACCATCCGCGCCAAGTCGCCGACCTCCAGCAAGGTGGCGCTGCGCCAGGTGCGCGAGGGCGCCCGCCGCGACTTCCGCGACTGCATGGTCATGGAATGGCGCATGGTGAACCGCATCATCGCGGGCCACGACTTCTATGAAGGCACACGCGCGACCGTGGTCGACAAGGACCAGTCGCCGAAATGGGATCCGCCGACGCTGGAGGGCGTAACCGATGCGGATGTGGACGCCTATTTCGCGCCGCTGGAGAAGGGCGACCTGACCTTCGGCTGAAGATCCGCAGGGCCGGGTTTCCGGCCGCCGTCTACCCCGTCGTCTTCGCGGCCGACCTCACCTTCGCCAGCACGTCTTCGCACTGCGCCGAGGTCTCGGCGATCCAGGCATCCGCGGTGCCGTCGCCGCGCCGCGCCGCCAGTTCCTCCGCCAGGCGCTCGCGTCGCCAGGGCACGCCGTCCCAGCCTTCCTCGCGCGTCTGCAGACGCGCCAGTTCCGCGGCGGTCGCAAGCAGCCTGGCCTGTCCGGCGTTCAGCTCGGCGCGATCGCCGGACCCGGCCTCCGCGGCCATGAGCTCGTGGAATGCCGCGCAACGCTCCAGTTCGTGCACCGGGGCGACGATCTCCGGTTTCGGCTTGCCGAGAACCGTGTGACCCAGCGTCGAGCGCAGCCGGCCATCCGGCCCGGTCGAGCAGGCCGTGAGCATCATCGCCAAGGCCGGCAACATCCAGGACAGGCGTCGCATGATCATTCTCGTCTCCGGTCAGCGGTCGGTAATGCTGCATCCGAATCTGGGACGTGCGCGCCCCGGGCGCAATCGGAACCGCCCGTCCGTCTGCGTCGAAGGACGGCCCGTTCAGTCCGCCGCGGCCCGCATCGCCACATCGCATGCGTCGATGCGGCCCGAAACCCATTGGCGGGCCTCCCCGGCCGGCGTGTCCGGCGCGAGCGCCTGTTCCAGCTCCGCCGAGAGCCGCGTGTAGTGCCGCTCGAGCGCCGGCGGTTCGGTATCGTCGGTCTTCAGCCGTTCCACATCGGCCGTGGTGGCCAGCAATTCCGATTGGTTCCGGTACATCAGGCCGAGCTGGCGGGACTCCTCGGTATCGCCGCCCAGCCGCGTCGCGTTCTCGGACATCACGCGGAAGAAGGCCGCGCAGCGTTCCAGATCTGCCCGGGAGCCCGGCGCCGCCTCGACGTTCGCCGCCGCGCCGCCGTGGATCGCCAGGCCCGCCGCGAACGCCAGCGGAATGGCCAACTGTTTGTAGCGTCTCATCCTTCGCTCTCCCGTGTTCTTGTTCTCGTTCGGGGTCGTCACATTGATCTGGGGGCTGCGCGGGCGGCGGCAATCGCGGCTGCCGGTTTGTCCCCGAAAGGTCACGCTCGCCGCGATGTGACCGGCCGAGGCTCCGGCTTCCGCTTCGCCGCCCTAGATCATGCCTCCGACGGTCAAGCAGGAAGAGGACGAGCCCCATGAAGATGGCCTCGACGGACATCGCCTTCTCGCCTTCGGTCAAGGCGGCGCAGGCGGCGCGCGGATCGCGCGCAAACTACCGGCGCATCGAGGACAAGGGCGGCTGGCGCGCAGAAATCGACGACGACCTCGCCGCCTTCATCGCCGCCCGCGACAGCTTCTATCTCGGCACGGTCAGCGCCGACGGCCAGCCCTATATCCAGCACCGCGGCGGCCCGCCGGGTTTTCTGAAGATTCTGGGACCGGCGACGCTCGCCATCGCCGATTTCGCCGGCAACCGCCAATACATCACTCTGGGCAATCTGGCGGACAACCCGAAGGCCTTCATCTTCCTGATGGACTACGCCAACCGCCGCCGGGTGAAGCTCTGGGGCGAGGCGCGGATCGTCGAGGGCGATGCGGAACTGGAGGCGCGGCTGGCCGACCCGGCCTACAAGGCGAAAGTCGAACGGGCGCTGGTCTTCGAGGTCAGGGCCTGGGACGTCAACTGCCCGCAACACATCACACCGCGCCACGACGAGGCGATGCTGCAGATGGTGAACGGCAAGCTCCTGGAGCGTCTCGCCGCGCTGGAGGCGGAGAACGCCGAGCTGAAGGCTCGGCTCGACGGTTAGATCGCTTTTCTTCGAACCCCGCCCCGGGACTTGATCCCGGGGTCCAGTCTGATCTGCCTTCTTCGCTGGGTTCCGGGGTCAGGCCCCGGAACGGGCATGAACCATTGCGGCCGGGAGGGGGTCGATTCACCGGCGCATCATGACCGCCGGACTCGCGCCACCGTCGCCGAGGGCCTATGCTTTCCACACAAGCCGTTTGTCATTGGGGAGGACGATCATGGCCGACACCGCACCTGCCAAGGCCTGGGAAGACATCACCGAGCCCGAAAGCTACGACTGGAACGCCATTCTGGACGGGCTGAACACCTATCTGCGCCTGCGCACCACGCCGATCGGCATGAAGCTGTTCGAGACCGTCGAGGAGATGGAGGCGATCAAGCGCATCCGCCGCCCGGGCTCGATCCACACCACCGACCAGATCGTCGGCCAGGCGTCCCGCCTCGGCTGGACCGTCGGCATCACCGTCGAGGATCTGGTCGGCGCCCAGTGCGGCGCCGTCATCGGCCTGCATCCGCAGGACGACGAGTGGCTGGGCGGCGAGCGCATGAAGGGCGTCTGGTACGAGACCGAGACCGACACGGCTGCCCACCAGGCGGCGATGGAGGTCGTGCCCTATGGCCGCTACAAGGCGATGGCCGTCTCGCCGCTGGCCGCCGGCCGGCTCGACCCGCCGGACATCGCGCTGATCTACGCCACGCCGGCGCAGATGATCCTGTTCATCAACGGCCTGCAATGGGCCGGCTACCGCAAGCTGGAATGGGGCTGCGTCGGCGAGAGCTCCTGCGCCGACAGCTGGGGCCGGGCCCTCAAGACCCGCGAGCCGAGCCTGTCGATCCCCTGCTTCGCGGAACGGCGCTATGGCGGGGTGATGGAGGATGAACTGCTGATGGCCATTCCGCCGAAATTCCTGCCCAAGGTGATCGAGGGGCTGGGCCACCTGTCGGCCAACGGCCTGCGCTATCCAATTCCGCCCTACGGCATCCAGTCGGACGCCCGCGCCGGCCTCGGCGCCTCCTACAGCGACAAGTAGCCGCCGCGCCGCCGCCGGGTCTCAGCCGCAGGCCCGGCGGATCGCGCCGTGCAGTTTCTCCAGTTCGTCGGCCATGGCGTCGACGCTGCGCGCCCCGGCCTGGAAGATCGCCGTGGCGTTCAGCGCCACCGCGCCGAAGCCCATGTCCTTCAGTTCGGCGGCGCGGGCGGCGACCCGTTCGTGGTCGGCATAGAACGCCTTGCCGGCGGCGTCGCCTTCCCTGGGCGGCGGCGCGATCATGGACTGGAAGCCGAGCTTCGCCGGGTCGCGGCCCGCCTTCACCGCCGCTTCCCGGATCCGGTCCATGGCGCTTGCGGCATAGGCCGCGTCCGTCACCCGGCTGGCCAGCCAGCCGTCGCCCACACGGCCCACGCGGCGGAAGGCGGGGCCGGAATTGCCGCCCACCCACAACGGCACGCCGGGCGCCTGCGGCGGCTTCGGCTCCATCGCCATGGCGTTGACCCTGAAGTGCCGGCCCCGGTGATCGATGCGCTCATCGCGCCAGCAGGCGCGCACCAGGTCGATCGCCTCGTCCATCCGCTCGCCGCGGTCGGCGTAGTCGAAGCCCAGCGCCTCGTATTCCGAAGGCTGCCAGCCGACGCCCACGCCGAGACGCATGCGCCCGCCCGACAGCGTGTCGATGGTGCTGATCTGCTTGGCCACCAGCACGGCGTCGCGCTGAGGCAGCACCAGCACTTCCGTGCCCAGGCCGACGCGCTCGGTGAGCGCGGCCAGATGCGCGGCGAGGGTCAGGGCCTCCAGGATCGGCATCTTCGCCGGATAGGGCGACGGCTCGCGGCCCTCGGCCGGGTAGCCCATGACGACATGATCGAAGATGTCGATGCGGTCAAAGCCGATGCGCTCGATGGCCCTGGCCATGCGGGCGACGCCCTCGGGGCCCTCGCGGTAGGCGATGGACGGAAATTCGACGGTCAGTTCCATGCTTCACTCCTCCCTCATTGCCGTCATTGTTTCACGGCCCCGCCTTGCATGTCCGCCCCTTTTTGGCGGATACAGGCATGACATCGATCCTGAAGGAGCCCCGACGATGTCCAGCCGCGACCGGATCCTGAACAAGGTCCGCGACCGGGCCGCCGGTCTTCCCGGCCGCCAGGACCCGGAAACGCTCACCCGACGCATGGCCGAACACCGCCCGGGCCTGATCCCGGCGCGCGCCGATCTGCCGGAGCCGGAGCGGCTGGCGCTGTTTCTCGCCAAGTGCGCCGAGCTCGGCGTCACCGTCGACCGGGTGGGCGCGGCCGAACTGGCGCCGGAAGCCATCGCCGACTGGCTGAAGCAGCACAACCTGCCGACGGAGGTGCGTCTCGCGCCGGCAGCGGAGGTGGCGGACCTGCCATGGGCGCGCGCGCCCATGCTGGACGTGGAGACCGGCGCCGCGGACATCGAGGATCAGGTTTCGGTAACCCCGGCGGCGGCGGCCATCGCGGAGACGGGCACCCTGGTCATGACCTCCGATCCCTCGACGCCGGCGACGCTCAACTTCGTGCCCGACAACCATGTCGTGGTGCTGCGCCGCGGTCAGGTGGTGCGCGCCATGGAAGACGCCTTCGCAATGATCCGGGAACGATTCGGCGAGGGCCGGATGCCGCGCACGGTCAACATGATCTCCGGCGCCTCGCGGACCGGCGACGTGGAGCAGAAGATCGTCATGGGCGCCCACGGGCCGCGGCGGCTGCACATCGTGCTGATCGACGACGGCGGGTGAGCGCATGGCGCGCCGCAGGGGTCTCAGCGACGACGACCTGAAGCTCTGGCGGCTGGTCGCCCGGGAGATCGAGCCGTCGCGCTCCACCGAGAAGCGGCTGAAGGCGGAGGCGCGCCGCGCAGCCGAGGCCGCCACGGCGGCAAGCAAACCGGCGGCGGCTCCCCCGAAGAAGAAGCAGCAACCCGCGAAACCGGCTCCGCAGCGGCGGCCCGCCCCTGCCCCTGCCTCTGCGCCGCCCGTGCCGCCGGAACGTCCGGCTGCGCCCGGCCGCGGCCGGCTGGCCGGCGTCGACCGGCGGACGGCGGAACGGCTGCGGCGCGGCCAGTACCCGATCGACGCGCGCCTGGACCTGCACGGCATGACCCAGGCCCAGGCGCATCAGACGCTGGCCCTGTTCGTCCGCCAGTGTCACGCCGCCGGCAAGCGCTGTCTGCTGGTGATCACCGGCAAGGGCGGCCGCGTGCGGGAAAGCGCCGACGGTCCCTTCGTCAATCCGGAACCCCCGGGCATCCTGAAACGACGGGTGCCGGAATGGCTGAAGCAGGCGGATCTGGCGCCGCTGGTGCTGGCGACGGCGGCGGCGACGCCCGGCCATGGCGGGCACGGCGCGCTCTACGTGTTGCTGCGCCGGCGGCGGGAGCCGTGACCCCTTTCGGCCAGAGGGTCCGGGAACTGCGCGAGGCGCGCGGCGTCTCGCTCCGCGCCATGGCCGGCGAGCTCGGCGTCACCCCGGCCTACCTCTCGGCCCTGGAGCACGGTCATCGCAGCCGGCCGAGCTGGGCGCTGGTGCAACGGATCATCACCTATTTCAACCTGATCTGGGACGATGCCGACGAGCTGCAGGATCTGGCCCGCATCTCCCACCCCCGGATCGTCATCGACACCGCCGGTCTCAGCCCGGAGGCGACGCGCGTCGCCAACGAACTGGCGCTGCGCATCCGTACCCTGGAGGAGGCGCAACTGACCGAGATCGCCCAGTCACTGGGTCTGGAGGAAGGCCTCGATGGCGGCGAAGCCGGCGAAGGCGGGACCGAGTAGACGCACATTGCCCGGATCGACGCCGCCCATGGCGTAGACAGGCAAGCCTGCGGCGCGCGCGATCGCGCGTGCGCGCTGCAGGCCCAGCGTCCGCCCGCCGGGATGGCTGGCGGTGGGAAAGACCGGGGACAGCAGCACGGCATCCGCCCGGACAAGCTCGGCGCGGCGGATGGCGGCGAGCGAATGCGCCGCCGCTGTGATGAACCGCCAGGGCGCGACACGGCCCACCTCGCGCTCCGCCAGATGCAGCCCGTCGGCGTCGACCGCCCGTGCCAGATCGGGATCGTTGGCGATCAGCAGCATCTGACCCCGCGCGGCCGTGGCCCGCCGCAGGCGCTCCGCCCAGGCGCGCCGCTCCGGATGATGCCGGTCGCGCAGGATCACCGCCGCGCCGGTCGGCAGGCGGGCCGCTGCCGCGGCCGGATCGGACAGCCGCGCGAGATCGGTCGGCATGATGACCGCGGGCAGGGGAATTCGGCTTGCGGTTCGGGACACCGTCGTCAATCCTCGGGCGCATGTCGGAACTGGACCATAGCATCGCCACCGGGCTTTCCGAGGTCCGCGAACGCATCGCCGCCGCGGCCCGTGAGGCGGGCCGCGATCCGGCCGAAATTACGCTGATCGCGGTTTCCAAGACCTTCGGGGCCGAGCGCATCGAACCCGCCATCGCCGCCGGTCAGAGGGTGTTCGGCGAGAACCGCCTGCAGGAGTCGGAGGAAAAATGGCCGGCGCTGCGGGCCGCTCATCCCGGCCTGGAGCTGCACATGATCGGCGGACTGCAGAGCCGCAAGGTCGATGGCGCGGTGGCGCTGTTCGACGTCATCCATACCATCGACCGTGACAAGGTGGCGAAGGCGGCTGCGAAGGCCATGGCCGAGCAGGGCCGCCGCCCGTCGGTCATGGTCCAGATCAATACCGGCGAGGAGGCGCAGAAGTCGGGCGTCCCGCCGGCCGAGGCGGACCGCTTCATCGAGGCCTGCCGGGAGGTCCACGGCCTGCCGGTCACCGGCCTGATGTGCATTCCACCGCTGGATGAAGAGCCCGCCCCTCATTTCGCCCTGCTGAAAAAGATCGCCGAGCGGAACGATCTGCAACAGTTGTCGATGGGCATGAGCGCCGATTTCGAGGTCGCGATTGCCTTCGGCGCGACACATGTACGCGTGGGCACGGCGATATTCGGCCACCGCGGCTGAGTATCCCGTCGGGGCGCGCGCCGCCACTACCTTGCTTCGGGACCGAAAATACTTGAACCTGCCGCCGCGAGACGGCGAAATACGCGCCTGTCGGGCGGTGAATGGTATCGTGCCGCGTACATCTACAATGAAACAGGGAGCGACCTAATGCTCACGCGCAGATCGGCACTTTCCGTGATGATCGGAATCGGCGCCGCGGCGTGGCTGTCCACAGCCGCCGTCGGCCAGGAAGGCGAACCCATCAAGGTGGGCGAGATCAACAGCTACTCGGCCCTGCCGGCCTTCACCGAGCCCTACAGGAAGGGCTGGCAGCTCGCGGTGGAGCAGATCAACGAATCGGGCGGCGTGCTGGGCCGGCCCCTGGAGGTCATCAGCCGCGACGATGGCGGCAAGCCGGGCAACGCGGTCACCATCGCCGAGGAACTGCTGAGCCGCGAGAAGGTCGATCTGCTGGCCGGCACGTTCTTCTCCCATATCGGCCTGGCCGTCAGCGACTTCGCCCTGCAGAAGCAGGTGGTCTTCCTGGCCTCGGAGCCCCTGACCGACGCGCTGGTCTGGGAGAAGGGCAACCGCTACACCTTCCGCCTGCGCCCCTCCACCTACATGCAGTCGGCCATGCTGGCGCGGGAAGCCGCGGCCAGCAAGGCCAAGCGCTGGGCGTTCGTGGCGCCGAACTACAAGTACGGTCAGGACGCGGTGGCCGCCTTCAAGAAACTGCTGAAGGAGCAGAATCCGGAGGTCGAGTTCGTGGGCGAGCAGTGGCCGGCGCTGCGCAAGATCGACGCCGGCGCCACCGTGCGCGCGCTGGAAGCGGCGAAGCCCGACGGCATCTTCAACGTGCTGTTCGGCGCCGACCTCGCCGAATTCGTCCGCGAGGGCAATCTGCGCGGCCTGTTCAAGGACCGGACGGTCGTCGGCCTGCTGACCGGCGAGCCTGAATACCTGCTGCCGCTGGGCGAGGAAGCCCCGCGCGGATGGATCGTGACCGGCTATCCCTGGTACGATATCCAGGATCCGGCCCACAAGAAGTTCGTCGCCGACTACCAGGCGCGCTGGGACGAGGACCCGATGACCGGCTCGCTGGTCGGCTTCAACACCATCCTGTCGATCAAGGCGGCCATCGAGGCGGCCGGCAGCACCAAGACCGAACTGCTGGTACAGGCCTTCCGCGGCCTCAGCGTCGAGACGCCGATCGGCACCATCATCTACCGCAAGGTCGACCACCAGTCGACCATGGGCGCCTGGGTCGGCATCACCCGCTGGCGCGAGGGCGGCGGCTACATGACCGGCTGGCGCTACGTGCCCGGACAGGACGTCCTGCCCTCGACGGAGGTCGCCGACGAGATGCGGCCCGACGACAGCGTCGACAGCGTCAAGTAGCGGCGCGGACATCATCGCGCGGCCCGCAGGGCCGGTTCCCGGGAACGGGAGCCGGCCCTGCGCTTTTGCGCTATGATTGCCATCGGCGTCGGGTTCACACTGGTCTCGCCGGCCGGCGCCACGATGCCGCCGTCGCGACCAGGCAGGGGAGCCCTCGCCATGACCCGCATTACGTACCGATCGGCCGGCCTCGTCCCGGACCTCTCGGCGGCGCTCGCCGCACCGGCGAAGGCCGTCGACGCAATCTGAAATGAGTTCGCGAACCGGCATACTTGCCGCGCTGGCAGTCCTCGGGATCGCCATGGCCGGCGTCTGGCTGTTCGCGCCATCTGTATTCACTACGGCACGCGACCTGCTGGACGAGGAGCACCTCGAAACGCTGGTCGCGCGGGCCGGCATCTGGGGCCCGGTCCTGATCGTCTCGCTCATGACCGTCGCGGTCGTGGCCAGCCCGATTCCGAGCGCGCCGATCGCCCTGGCTGCCGGCGCGGCTTACGGACATCTCTGGGGGACGGTGCAGGTCGTGATTGGCGCCGAACTCGGAGCGCTGATCGCGTTCGGTCTGGCACGGGTTCTGGGGCACGATGTCTTGCGGCGGGCGTTCGGTGACCGCGTCGATGCAGGATTGCTCGGGTCGCAGACCGCATTGACGGCCACGGTGTTTGCCAGCCGCCTGATGCCCTTCGTGTCCTTCGACTTGATCAGCTACGCGGCCGGGCTCAGCCGCCTTCATGCCTGGCGTTTCGCGCTTGCGACACTGGCCGGCGTCATTCCGGCGAGCTTTCTGCTCGCCCATTTCGGCGGCGAGGCGGCCAGCGGGGACCTCGGCCGGGCGACATGGGCGGTACTCGGCCTCGGGCTTGTGACCGGGTTGCCGCTTGTCTGGGTGGCGATGCGGCGCAGACCAGCAAAGGGAAAGTGATGGCGGAGGGCTACGAGAAGAACAGCGTCACCCTGCCGGGCGCGGTGGCCATGGGCACCGGCGTGATGATCGGCGCGGGCATTTTCGCGCTGACGGGCCAGATCGCCGAGCTTGCAGGGCCGCTCTTCCCGCTCTCGTTCGTCGTCGGCGCCATCGTGACCGCGTTCAGCGCCTACACGTATATCAAGATGTCGAATGCCTTTCCGTCTGCCGGCGGGATCGGGATGATCCTGAATAAGGCATACGGGCCGACGACGGTCGCGGCGGGCGCCGCGCTCCTGATGGCGCTGTCGATGGTCATCAACGAAAGCCTCGTCGCGCGCACCTTTGGAACGTACACGCTGCAGGCGTTCGGCGGCGATCCGGACAGCGTCCTCGTGCCCGTTCTCGGCGTCGGGCTGATCGTCTTCGCGTATCTCGTGAACCTCTCCGGCAACCGTTCGGTCGGACTTCTGTCCATCGTCATGGCCGTGCTCAAGGTGGGCGGCATCGCGCTGTTCGGGGCAGCCGGTCTCTGGGCGAGCGGCATCTCGTTCGAGGCCACGGGCGGAGATGCCGGTGCAGGGGGCTTCGTCGCATCGCTGGCGCTGTCGATCCTCGCCTTCAAGGGCTTCACGACCATCACCAACAGCGGCGCTGAGATAACCGAACCGCACCGCAATGTCGGCCGGGCCATCGTCCTGTCCATCGCGATCTGCGTCGTCGTCTATCTGCTTGTCGCCTTCGCCGTCGGCTCCAGCCTGCCGCTCGACCGCATCGTGGCGGCGAAGGACTACGCGCTGGCCGAAGCAGCCGAGCCCGCCCTCGGTCAGACCGGCTTCTACCTGACGGTGGCGCTCGCGCTGGTGGCCACGGCCTCGGGCCTGATCGCCAGCGTGTTCGCGGTCTCGCGGATGCTGGCGATGCTGACCGACATGAAGATGATCCCGCACAGCCATTTCGGGATGCCGGGCGCGATCAAGGACCACACGCTCGTCTACACGGTCGTGATCGCAGGCTTTCTGACGGTCTTCTTCGATCTCAGCCGGATCGCTTCTCTCGGCGCCTTCTTCTACCTGGTGATGGACATCATCATCCACTGGGGCGTGTTCCGGCATCTGCGCGAGGAGATCGGCGCGAGGGGATGGGTGCTGCTGACGGCCATCGCGCTCGATGCAGTGGTGCTGGCGGCCTTCGCCGCGATGAAGTGGCAGTCCGACCCGCTGATCGTCGTCGTGGGCGCGATCGGCATGGCGCTGGTGTTCGCGTTCATAGCGGTTTTCCTCGCGCGCAACCCGATCTTGGGAGACGATCACGACCACCATTGAGATTGGCTCGAGCTTGCCATCATCGGAAACCTCGGGCTGAGCCGAGACAGAGAATGACCGGCGCCGGCATGCCGCCGTCGCGACCAGGCAAGGGAGCACTCGCCATGACCCGCTTTCCATACCGATCGGCCGGCCTCGTCCTGGGCCTGGCCGCGGCGCTCGCCGCGCCGGCCGCACTGGCGAAGAACACCATCATCATCGGCATGCAGCAGGAGCCGACGGTGCTCGACCCGACGGTCGACGCCACGGCCGCCATCGACGGCATCTTCGCTCACAACGTCTATGAATCGCTCACTTCGGTCACCGAGAGCGGCGAGGTCGTTCCCGCGCTGGCGGAAGCGTGGACCATCAGTCCGGACGGCCGCGTCTACACCTTCGATCTCGCCGACGGCGTCACCTTTCACGACGGGACCGCCTTCGACGCCGCCGACGTGAAATTCACCTTCGACCGGGCCATGGCCGAGGACAGCGTCAATCCGACCAAGGGCATCTTCAAGCCGATCCGGAGCGTCGAGGCGGTCGACCCCGGCACGGTCCGCATCACCCTGTCGGAGCCCGACGCCTTCTTCCTGTTCAACATCGCCCAGGGCGACGCCGCGATCGTCGCGCCGGAGTCGGCGGCAGCGAACAAGACCGACCCCGTCGGCACCGGACCCTACCGGTTCGAGGACTGGACCCGGGGCAGCGCGCTGTCCCTGGTGAAGTACCCCGCCCACCGCGACGCGGCGGAGGTGGCGATCGAGCGGGTCACCTTCCGCTTCATCGCCGACGCGGCCGCCGCGGTGGCCGCCCTAATGGCCGACGAACTGGACGCCTTTCCCAGCATGCCGGCGCCGGAGGTGCTGGAGCAGTTCAAGGCCGATCCGCGGTTCGACGTCGTCGTCGGCACCACCGAGGCCGAGGTGATCCTGGCGCTCAACAATTCCCGCCCGCCCTTCGACGACATCCGGGTCCGCCGCGCCGTCAACCATGCGCTGGACCGCGGGTCGGTCATCAAGGGCGCCTATTACGGCTATGGCGAGGCCATCGGCTCCTTCTTCCCGCCGCACCACAGGAGCCATGTCGACCTGACCGGCCGCTATCCCCATGACGTGGAGAAGGCGAAGGCGCTGCTGGCGGAAACCGGCGCCGGAGATCTGCAGGTCACGCTGCGCACGCCGCACTTTCCCTACGCCCGCCGGTCGGCCGAGATCATCCAGAACCAGCTCGCCAAGGCCGGCATCGCGGTCGCCATCGAGCAGGTCGAGTGGGGCTTCTGGATCGGCGAGGTCTACAAGAAGAAGAACTACGACATGACCATCATCGCCCACCCCTCGCCCAACGACATGGGCAATTTCGCGCGCGGGCCGGAATATTTCTACGGCTACGACAATCCGGACTTCAACGCGCTCTATGAGCGGATCCGGACCGAGACCGACCCGGCGAAGCTCGATGCACTGCTGAAGGAAGGCCAGCGCTTCCTGGCCGAGGACGCGGTGCACGGCTTCCTGTTCCAGTTGCCGAAGCTCGGCGTCTACCGCAAGGCGCTTTCCGGCTACTGGGCCTCCTCGCCGGTGCTGTTCGCGCCGCTGAAGGACCTGCGCTGGAACTGAAGCCGCCGGAACGGCGCGGGGCGGGCGCGGGCGCTGCCCGCCGCCCCGACGCGGCCCGGTAGATCCCGATGGTCCGCTTCCTGCTGTTCCGCCTGGGGACCCTGTTCCTGACGCTGCTGGCGGTATCGTTCGTCGTCTTCTGGGTGATGAACGCCCTGCCCGGCGATCCGGCCATGGTCATCCTGGGCCTGGACGCGACTGAGGACGCCCGGCTGGCGCTGCGCCGGGAACTCGGTCTCGACGCGCCCTTCCTGACCCGCTACCTGGACTGGCTGGGCGGCGTGGTCACAGGCGACTTCGGCGACAGTTACAGCTTCGGCGTACCGGTGGCCGAGCTGATCGTCGAACGCCTGCCGGTCAGCGCGCCGCTGGCGCTGATCGCCACCGCGGTGACGATAGTCCTGGCGCTGTCGCTCGGCGTCTACGCCGCGTCCCGCCACGGCCGCGCCGGCGATATCGGCGTCATGGCGCTCAGCCAGCTCGGCATCGCCATCCCGGCCTTCTGGCTGGCCATCATCCTGATCATCGTCTTCGCGGTGAACCTGCGCTGGCTGCCGGCCGGCGGCTTTCCCGGCTGGGAAAGACCCGGCGCGGCGCTCGCCGCGCTCATCCTGCCGGCAGTCGCGCTGGCGCTTGTGCAGTCGGCCATCCTCGCCCGGGTGACGCGCTCCGGCGTGCTGGAGGTGATGCGGCTGGACTACGCCACGACCGCCCGCGCCAAGGGGCTGAGCCGCGGCCGCGTCATGCGCGCCCACGTCCTGCCCAACGCCCTGGTGCCGATCATCACCATCATCGGCCTGCAGTTCGCCAACCTGGTCACCGGCACGATCGTGATCGAGAACGTCTACCATCTGCCCGGCCTGGGCCGGCTGATCTTTCAGGCCATCACCAACCGCGACCTGTTCGTGGTCCAGGGCCTGGTCCTGTTCTTCGCCGCCGTGGTGGTGATCGTGAACTTCGCCGTCGACATCCTCTATGTCGTCATCGATCCGCGCCTGCGCGAGCGGCGCGCCAGGAGCGGGCCGTGAAACAGCTGGGCCTCTGGACCGGCGCCCTGCTGGTCGGGCTGGTGGCCGCGGCCGCGGCCCTGTCGCTGCTGTGGACGCCGCACGACCCGTCGGCGATCGAGGTCTCCCGGCGTTTCCTGCCGCCGTCGGGCGAGCACTGGCTGGGCACGGACCAGCTCGGCCGCGACCTGCTCAGCATGCTGATGGCCGGGGCGCGCAGCTCGGTCCTCGTCGCCCTGCTTTCGGTGGGACTGGGCGGCAGCGCCGGCGCGCTGCTGGGTCTGCTGGCCTCGGCCAGGGGCGGTCTCGCCGAAGAGGCGGTGATGCGCACGGCCGATCTCGCCTTCGCCTTTCCGGCCCTGCTGTTCGCCATCATGCTGGCGGCGGTCTACGGACCGTCCCTGACCAACGCGGTGCTGGCCATCGCCTTCATCAACGTGCCCATCTTCGCGCGCATCACCCGCGCCGCGGCCAACCAGGTCTGGGCCAGCGACTACGTGCTGGCGGCGCGGGCCACGGGGCTCACCACCTTCCGCATCACCCTGCGCCACGTCGTCCCCAACGTCGCCGCCATCCTGCTGGTGCAGGCGACCATCGAGTTCGCCATCGCCATCCTGGCCGAGGCGGCGCTGAGCTATCTGGGGCTGGGCGTGCAGCCGCCGATCCCCTCCTGGGGCCGGATGCTGGCCGAGGCGCAGACCCTGATCTACCTCGCGCCCCATCTCGCCATCTGGCCGGGGCTCTGCATCGTTGCCGCGGTGCTCGGCTTCAACCTGCTGGGCGACGGGCTGCGCGATGCCACCGATCCCCGGTTGCGGCGTGCCGGGCGCTAGGCGCCGGCGCCTGGCTGCGACCATTGTGCACGGAGATTTTTGATCCAGATCAAATAGTTGGTCCGAGGATCGGCAAATCTACATCGGTCGCGCGTAATTCACGTGCATCCAGAAGGGGAATGACCGATGAAGGCACTGATCAACTCCGCGGCGGCGCTGACCATGCTCGCCCTCTCCGCCGCATTGCCGGCCGCGCCGGCGCTGGCCGAGGCGGGCGACCTGCTGGTCCGCTTCCGCGGCATCGCCGTGACGCCGACCGGCGAATCCGGCGGCGTGCAGCCGGCCTTCCCCGGTGGATCGCTGACGGCCCGCACGTCCGTGACGCCGGAATTCGACTTCACCTATTTCGTCACCGACAACATCGCCGCTGAGCTGATCCTCGCGACCAGCCGCCACCAGATCAAGGGCCAGGGGGCGCTGGCCGGCGTGGGCAACGCCGCCGACGTCTGGCTGCTGCCGCCGACGCTGACATTGCAGTACCATTTCAATCCGGGCGGCGAGTTCCGCCCCTATCTGGGCGCGGGTCTGAACTATACCGTCTTCTACAACGAGGCGGCGAACTCGAACCTCGTGCGCGCCGTCGGCGCGACCTCGGTCGACGCCACGAACTCGCTCGGCTGGGCGCTGCAGGCCGGGATGGACTACGACCTTGGCGGAAACTGGGTGCTGAACCTGGACGTGAAGTACATCAATCTCGACACCAATGTGAAACTGACGACAGGCGCGGGAATCCAGCGCACCGAACTGAACATCGACCCGCTGATCATCGGCCTGGGCCTGGGTTACCGCTTCTCGCTGTGAAGCGCCCGTCCCGGCGGCGGCGTCCGCCGGGGCCTGCGCGGGCCTTGTTTCCACGCACAGCGGCCCGGGTTGCCGGCATGCGGCGTTCGGCCGCCGGAACCGTTCATTCCGTGTTAACCTGAGCCATCTTCCTTGACGGGGAGATGAACGACTGGAGCGACCTGACGCATGACGGCTGACAGCGACCTCGTCGCACGGCTTCGGCGGGAGCGCGACGAACTCGCCCGCGAACTGGAGCGCGCGCGCGCCGGCGCGACGTTCGCGGAGGCCGTCGAGAACAGCTCCGAGGCGATCGTGGTCTACGACGCCGACGGCCTGCTCGTCGCCTGCAACCAGAACTTCCGCGATCTATACGGCTATACCGCCGAGGAAGCGAAACCCGGCGTTCACTTCGCCGAACTCGGACGCATCGACGTGGAGCGCGGCAATGTCGTCGTCGGCGACGAGTTCGGCGGCGGCGATGCGTATCTGCAGCGCAAGGCGGAGTACCGGGCCCGGCTGCAGGGCTCCTTCATCGTCCGCCTGAAGGACGGCCGCTGGATCAAGACCACGGACCGGCCCATGCGCCGCGGCGGCTTCGTCAGCGTCCAGGTGGACGTCACCGACATCAAGAACCATGAGGAGGAGCTTCGTCTCGCCAAGGAGCAGGCGGAGGAGGCGAACCGGTTGAAGTCGGAATTCCTGGCCAATATCAGCCACGATCTCAGGACGCCGCTGAACTCCATAATCGGCTTCTCCGACATGATCCTGAGCGAGGCCTGGGGCCCCGTCGGACACGGCAAGTACCGGGAGTACATCGACGCCATCAAGTACAGCGGCGAACTGTTGCTGGGGCTGGTCGGCGACATCCTTGACACCGCCAGGCTGGAGAACGGGCGCTACCGCCTGGACGAGACGGAGGTCGACCTGCAGGCGCTGTCGCGCGCCCTGGCGGCGACCTTCGAACCGGTGGTCGCTTCGAAGGATATCGACCTCGCCGTCGAGGCGGCGCCCGGCTTCCCGGCGACGGCGCGGGCCGACGAACGGGTCGTGGCGCAGGTCGTCAACAACCTGGTCGCCAACGCCTGCAAGCACACCGGCCCGGGCGGGCGCGTGCGCGTGGAATGGTCACTCCGCCCCGGCGGCCGCGTACGGCTGACCGTGCGCGACAACGGCCCGGGCATGCCGCCGGCCCTGGTGGCAAAGGTCGGCGAGCCGTTCCTGCAGCCCGGCGCCTATGTGGCCCAGGAGGGCCCCCGCGGTACGGGCCTCGGCCTGTTCATCTGCAAGCGCTTCGCGGAGATCATGGGCGGCGCCATGGAGATCTGTTCCAGCCCCGGCGCCGGCACCGCGGTCAGCGTGGAGTGGCCGCTGAGCGAAACGGCCGAAAAGCGCGCGAAGAGCGGCTGAATCACAGCTCTGACCGTCAATTTTCCGTCGGCTTGACCTGAATCAAGCCGTGGCCTGGCCACAGCCTTATCCTTTCTCAGTGTGAATATGTGAAATAGCCGGTTCCTGCCGGTTCGACCTTCTGGAGAATTTCCGATGGACTCAGCCGCCCCCATGCAGCCGGCCATGCCCCGGTTGAACGAACCCGCCCCGGACTTCACGGCCAAGACCACCCATGGCGAGAAATCCCTCTCTGACTATCGCGGCCGCTGGCTGGTGCTGTTCTCGCATCCGGCCGATTTCACGCCGGTCTGCACGACCGAGTTCATGGCCTTCGCGCGGAACCATGACCGCTTCAAGACGCTGAATTGCGACCTGCTCGGTCTTTCGATCGACAGCACCTTCGCGCACATCGCCTGGGTGCGCTCCATCGAGAAGAACTTCGGCGTCAAGATGCAGTTCCCGATCATCGAGGACCTGTCCATGAAGGTCGCGCAGGCCTATGGCATGATCCAGCCGGGCGCGAGCGACACGTCGGCGGTCCGCGCCACCTTCATCATCGATCCCGAAGGCACGCTGCGCGCCATGGTCTACTACCCGATGACCAACGGCCGCTCCATCGACGAGTTCTTGCGCGTGCTGGAAGCCCTGCAGACCAGCGACAAGCACGGTGTCGCGACGCCGGAGAACTGGAAGCCCGGCGACAAGGTCATCGTGCCGCCGCCGCAGACCCAGGAAGCGGCGGAGAAGCGCGAAAAGGAGGGCTACGAGTACGTCGACTGGTACTTCTCCAAGAAGGACGTGGCCTGATCATCGACCGGCGGCGCGGGCATCGCTTCCGCGCCGCCCTCTTTCCCGAAGGAGAACAACATGGCGAACGGCCAGAGCCGCCCGAGGCTGATGCCCTGGGTCATCGGCGTCATCATCATCATCATCGCCGACATCTTCATCGCCACGCGCATGCTGTCGGCGGAATGCGAAGCCCCCGGATTCGCGGAGTTCCTCGTCCTGATCGTCGTCCCGGCGGTCTACCTGGCGTTGATGTTCCTCACCTTGCGCAGCCAGAACGGCAACACATAGGACCGGGGTCAGGGTCATGTCGCTGTCCCCGGCGACCCTCAGGGCCGTCCACGAGGCGCTGGACGACGAGTACAAGGCGCGCGCGACCTATCGCGCGGTGATCAACGCCTTCGGGCCGGTGCGTCCCTTCGTCAACATTGTCGAAGCCGAGGAACGCCACGCTCGGGCGCTGATCGCCTTGCTCCGCCGGCACGCGGCGCCGGTGCCCGAAGACCCCTGGCCGGCCCGGATCTCGGCGCCGGCCTCGATCGATGCGGCGTGCAGGGCGGGCGTGAAGGCCGAGATCGAGAACGAGGCGATGTACGCGCGGCTGCTTGCGCAGATCGACGCCCCGGATGCGGCCCGCATCATGCGCCGCCTGCAGGCGGCATCCCGCGACAACCATCTCCCGGCCTTCCGCCGCTGTCTTGCCCGCGAGCACGACGGCAAGGGGCCGCAGGGCGGCAAGGGATGGAAAGCGGGCCGGCGACACCGCTGGCGCGGCGGCGGCTGAAGGAGTTTCCGTGCGATGACGGGCAGTATCTGGGTTCCGCTCGCCGCCAGCCTCGTGGCCTGCGCCGTGACGGCGGCGGGCATCGTGGAGTGGCCGCTGAGCGAAACCGCCGAAAAGCGCGCGAAGAGCGGCTGAACGGCACAATGGAATTCCGGCCGGAGGGCAGAACTGGCATGTCGGGAGAATGGCGCGCCGGGGAGGATTCGAACCCCCGACCCCCAGATTCGTAGTCTGGTGCTCTATCCAGCTGAGCTACCGGCGCCTGGGCCGTGTTGGCCGTGCGCCCGGACGCTGCCCGGGCGAGGCCGGACCTATACGCGATGCCTTTCCCCTTGGCAAGCGCGCTTTTGAAAGCTATGCCCCTTAGCCAACAAGGGTTTCTTGTGGCCTGTCGACGCCTTCGGTAACATCTGGTGTGATTCGCAGTACGGTCAAGTGTGGGTGGTGTTTCGATACCGAGATGGTCGACAAAGCCTTAGCGAAACGACAGTGATAGGCGGACAGACACGAATGTTGATGACCGGCCTGCGGGCCCTCGCATTGGGCGGTGCGATCGCGATCGCGGGCTGCTCGTCCGACGACATCTGGCCGAGCCTCGCCGGATCCGGCGATCAATCCACCGCAGCGAAGCCGGCGCGCGCGACGCAGCCGACCGCTACACCCATCGTGGCTCCCGCGGGGACGGCGGCGGTGGGCCAGCCGGCCCTCGGCGACGGCGTCTTCAGGGCGCCCGGCACCTCGCCGCTGACGGACACCGGCACGGTCGTGGGCGCCAAGGTGAACCAGCTCGCCCGGGAACTCGCGGAACTCCAGACCCGCCTCAACCAGCGCAACGCGCGGCTGCAGCAGATCCGCCAGTCGACCATCGACAACGCCCGCGACTATCACGGCTCGGTCGGCGCCATCGAGGCGCGGCTGCAGGTCGGCACCACGCCCGGCAATCCCGAGCTGATCGCGCAGTGGAACGCGGCGCAGGACCAGCTCGATCAGGTAAGCCGCGACATCGCCGAGATGAACCAGCTCGCCAACGACGTGGCCTCCGATTCCAGCCTCGCCGCCTTCCTGCTCGAATCGGCCCGCGCCACCTACGGCATCTCCGGCGCCGTCGATCAGGATCACCAGAACCTCTCGGTGCTGGAGGACGACATCAACAAGACGCAGGTCGTCGTCGACCGCCTGCTGAACGAGATCTCGGAGGACGTGAGCCGCCAGACCGCCTATGTCGGCAACGAGCGGCGCAATCTCAGCGCCCTCGCCCTGGCGATCAAGAACGGCGAACTCTACGGCGCCAGCCTCGCCTCCCGCGCCTACCTGCCGTCCAACGCCGCGCTCAACGCGCGCAACGTCACCCCGCAGCCGGCAACCGGCCGGCCCCTGGTGGTGATCCGCTTCGACCGCCAGAACGTGCAGTACCAGCAGGCGCTCTATACCGCCGTCAGCCGCGCCCTGGACCAGCAGCCCTCGGCCAATTTCGATCTGGTCGCGGTTTCGCCCAGCCAGGGTTCGCCCGCCGACGTGGCACTGTCGCGCTCGACGGCGCGCAAGCGGGCCGACGAGGTGCTCCAGGTCCTGACCGGCATGGGCCTGCCCGCCGACCGGATCGCCTTGGCGTCGACCACCAACGCCGGCGCCCAGGCGCCCGAGGTCCATATCTACGTCCGCTGATCCGCCGGTGACCGCCATTGGCGGCTCCGGCCGCGAACCGGTCTGGCGGCATCATCTGATGCGCGAGGGCGAACGCCCCGACCTCGCTCTCGCCGCGTATGACGGTGATGCGGCGAAGGCGGTGCTCGTCGCCGACGCCGAGCCCCGCTTCCACCGTTTCGCCGGGGCGGACGTGCTGGTTCTCAGGGGTATCAATTTCAACACCGGCGACCGCCCCGAAGACATGGTCTCGCTGCGAATCCTGATCGCCGATGGCCGCGTCGAGACCCTGGCGCGCCGCCCCGTCCGCGCCGTCGAAGCGACCCAAAGCCATGTCGCCGCCCATCCGGAAGCGCGCGCGGGCGAGATCGTGCTGCACCTGATCGAGAGCCTCGTCGCCCGGCTGAACGATGCCGTGGACGAACTCTCGGACAAGCTGGACGATCTCGAGGACCGCATCGAGTCTCCCGGTGCCAATCCGGAACCCCAGCACCTGGCGCGGCTCCGGCGGCGGGCCATCTGGCTGCACCGCTTCTGCCATCCCCAGGCGCGGGCGCTGGATGACGCCGGCGCGGCCCATCCCGAATGGCTGGACCGGGCCGGCCGTGTGCGGCTGAACGAACAGCGCCACGCCATGGCGCGGATCGTCGCCGACCTCGCGGTCCTGCGCGACCACAGCCGCATCCTGCAGGAGCGCTCCGATCAGGAACTCAGGGAAAGGGCCCGCCGGACCTCCTTCGCACTGACGCTGATCGCGGGCGTGTTCCTGCCCCTCAACCTGGTGGGCGCGCTGTTCGGGGCCAATGTCGGCGGCATCCCCTTCGCCCACGATCCGCTGGGGTTCTGGTACCTGCTGGGCAGCCTCCTGGCGCTGGTCGCGGTGGAACTCGCCCTTCTCCGCTGGCTGCGCTGGATCTAGTCCGTCAGCAACGCGAGACAGCCTGTCTCGTCCAGAAGCGGATCCAGCCGCCTGCGGTCCTCCGGCGAGAGCCGCGCCAGCAGGGATTTCAGCCGCGTATAGCATTTCGCCTGATAGCGGAACGGCGTCTGGGCGTAAGGCTTGCCGAAGATCTCCAGGCGGATCTCCTCCGCGCCATCCTCGATGCCGCGCAGATTGGCCTCGAGGAAAGGCAGATAGGCCTCGCCGCAGAGGCGGAGCAGTCCCGTCACCGCTTCGGGCAGCGGCGCGTCGGCGTCCATCCACTCGCCTTCCAGACCGGAGAGGTCGTCGGCGTGGCGGGTCCAGTGCAGCACCGTCGGCGCCTCGCGCCGGATCGTGGCCCGGCCCGTGGGATCGTCCGACAGGGTCTTGAGCTGCCCGAACAGGCCGAAATCGCCGAGCGACGGCCGCCCGCCGAACAGGAAGGAGCGGTAGCCGAGCCGCGTTTCCAGCGCGTGCAGCAGACGATGGAAACTCTCCTCGATCACCGGCTTGTTCTCGTCGGTACAGCCCACCAGCGCCATACGCCCGACCTGACGGTCGCGGATCCAATCGGCGAACTGACGCCGCTTTGCCGCCGCGCCCTCGCCGGAGGGCGTGTTGTCGCAGGCGATCCAGAAGGCGGCGTATTCGCGGTCGTCTTCGTAGTGCCAGCGGTAATGGAACATGGCCTTGGTCAGCCACTCGTCGGCCATGTCCTCGATCAGATCCGACAGGAAGCGCTGGACCGGATCGGCCGGCAGGATCGAACGCGCGGTCTCCAGTTCCTCGAGTTCGTACGCCATGGGCGTGGAATCGAGGCGCCAGACGCCGTCCTGCGGGAATTTCATCATCGGGATCAGCCGCGGCTTCACGTTCGCGGTCTCGGGGTCATTGCCCGGGGTCTGCTGCATCCAGATATGGGGAATGCGCCGATAGCGCAGGATGGCTCTCATTTTCATGGAATAGGGCGATCCGTTCTGCCCCATGATCCGGTATGCGTCGCTCACGCTGTCCCTCCCCGGCCGCGCTGTTATAGTCGTTCGATCACTCAAACTAGCAGGAATGGAGCGGCCGCAAAGCCATGCCGGAGACGTATCGTATATTCGGTTCCGAACTCTCGCCCTACTCGGTCAAGATCAGGTCCTGGTTCCGCTACAAGGGCCTGCCGCACGTCTGGACGCCGCGGACCGAGGCCAACATGGCCGAGTTCGAGAAATACGCCGCGCTGCCGCTGATCCCGCTGGTGGTGACCCCAGAGGACGAGGGGATGCAGGATTCCACGCCGATCATCGAGAGGCTGGAGAAGCGCCATCCCGAGCCGCCGACCGACCCGGCGGACCCGAGGCTGAAGTTCCTCTCCCGCCTGATCGAGGAATATGCGGACGAGTGGGGCAACAAGCCGATGTTCCATTTCCGCTGGGCCTTCGCCGCGGACGCGGAGAGCACCGGGCTGCGCATCGCCCGGCAGATGCTGGGCGACGACGCCGGCGACGAGGCGGTCAAGGACCGGGCCGTGGCCATCGTCGAACGGATGATGCCGCGGCGGAGCTTCGTCGGCTCCTCGGCGGAGACGGCCGGCGAGATCGAGGCCTCGCTGGAGTCGCAGCTTCAGTTCCTGGAGGCCCGCCTGGACGGCCGCGACTTCCTGATGGGTTCGCGGCCCTGCCTGGGCGATTTCGGGCTGTTCTCCCAGCTCTACGAGGCCTCGACCGACCCGACCGCGGGGTCGCTCATGCGGGACATCGCGCCGGGGACGCTGAAATGGATCGAACGGATGCTGGATCCGACCGACGACGGTGAGTGGGAAAGCTACGAGCAGGCGGCGGAGGGCCTGCGGCCGCTGCTGGAGCGCGAGATCGGCGGACGGTTCCTGCCCTGGAGCGACGCCAATGCCGAAGCGCTGGCCCGCGGCGACAACGTGCTGGAGGTGGAACTGCCAAAGGGCCGCTTCCGCCAGCAGCCCCAGAAGTACCACGCGCGCTCGCTGAAGGTGCTGAAGGACAGATATTCGGCGGTCGCCGGCGACAAGGCTCTCGACGGCCTGCTGGCGGACACCGGCTGCCTGGACTGGCTCAGGAAGCCGATGCCTTCCTAGTCCTAGTCCTAGTCCTAGTCCTAGTCCTAGTCCTAGTCCTGGTCCCGCTCCGCCTCGTGGTGGGCGGTCATGCCGAGCGCCGATTTGTAGAGCTCCAGCACCGCTTCCTGTTCCTGGCGGTCGCCGTTCTCCATCTTCCGCAGCCGCACCACCTGGCGCATGATCTTGGTGTCGAAGCCGTGGGCCTTGGCTTCGGCGTAGACCTCGCGGATGTCCTGACCCATCGCGGCCTTTTCCTCTTCCAGGCGCTCGATGCGTTCGATCAACTGGCGCAACTGATCCGCGGCGATGGCGTCGCTCATGACTGGTTCCCCGATGGCTGGACGATTTGCAGGCGGCGGACATTAGCGGCCCATTCACGGCCGCTCAACCGAGAAGTCCGTAGAGCGCGATGGCCGACAGGAAAACCATGGCGACACGGCGGTAGAGCCGCTCGGACGACTGACGGAACAGCCGGCCGCCCAGCCACGCGCCGGCCAGGTAGGGCGGGCAGAGCAAGGCGCCGAGCACGGCGTACTCCGTGATGAACGCCCCGCCCAGCCACAGCGCGAAAGGTGTGATCGCCTCCAGGATGGCGAAGTAGACGATGATGTTGGCGCGCACCCGCCGCGCCGGGTCGTCGCCGGCCATCATGTAGATCAGAACCGGCGGCCCGCCGACGCTGGTGGACGTGAGCAGCGCGCCGGACGCCGCGCCGACGCCGAGCGTGACGGGCAGCCGCTTCGGCCCGCGATAGCGCCAGCCGCTGGCCAGAACCAGGACGAAGACGAGCACGACGCCCGCGACGAACTTCGCGATGACCGCCGGATCGACCGCCACCAGCGCCCAGACGCCGAGCGGCATGCCGACGAGCGCCGCCAGCGTCACCGGACCGACAAAGCGCCACTGCACGTCGGCCAGCGCCTTCGGCACGAGCTGGACGCTGACCGCCACTTCCATCACCGCGATCGCCAGCACCGCCGCCGCCGGGCTGTAGAAGTGCGCCAGCAGGGGGGAGAGCACCATGGCCGATCCGAAACCGGCGAAGCCCCGCATCAGCCCGGCCATTGCGGCGAAGCCCGCCATGATCCAGAACAGGGCGTCGAACTCGGGCATCCGATCTTCTCCGGCGCGCGTAAGAATGTCCCGGTGGCCCGTCCGGGACGGCAAGGGCGGCAATGTCGATCACGAAGAGGGCGCGATGACGGTGGAACGGACGCATATGCCCGAAGGGCATCCGGAGATCAATCAGGGCCGGATCGGCGTCGTGCTGGTCAACCTCGGCACGCCCGACGGCACGGACGTCCAATCCGTCCGCCGCTATCTCAGAGAGTTCCTCGGCGATCCGCGGGTGATCGAGGTGCCGCGCGCCATCTGGTTCGTCATCCTCAACCTGTTCATCCTCACCCTCCGCCCGCCGAAGACGGCGCGGGCCTACCGCAAGGTCTGGGTGGCGGAAACCGACGAGGGTCCGCTGCGCTACCACACCCGGCGGCTGACCGAGGCGCTGGCCCGCCGCTTCGAGGGCGGACACGTCGCCGTCGATCACGCCATGCGTTACGGCAATCCGTCGATCCCGGACGTCCTTACGCGGCTCAAGGACCAGGGCTGCGACCGGATCCTGGTGGTGCCGCTCTATCCGCAGTACAGCGCCACGACCACCGCGACCGTCGTCGACAAGGTCGGCGAGGCGCTCCGCGCCATGCGCTGGCAGCCGACCATCCGCGTCGTCCCGCCCTATTACGACGATCCCGCCCATATCGAGGCGCTGGCGAAATCGATCGAAGCGGATTTCGCCGCCCGTGGCCGCCCGGATGCGCTGGTCGCCTCCTTTCACGGCCTGCCGAAGGACTATTTCGAGAAGGGCGATCCCTATCACTGCCACTGCGCGAAGACCGCGCGCCTCCTGCGGGAGCGGCTTCGTCTGGACGAAAGCCAGTTCCGCCTGACCTTCCAGAGCCGCTTCGGACCCCGGGAATGGCTGCAGCCCTACACGGACGAGACGCTGGCGGCCCTGCCGGCCGAGGGGGTCCGCTCGGTCGCCGCGGTCATGCCGGGCTTTCCAGCCGATTGCGTCGAGACCCTGGAGGAGATCGCCATCGAGGGCCGCAAGACCTTCGAGGAAGCGGGCGGCACGGCCTTCCGCACGATCCCCTGCCTCAACGATTCGGACGTCCATGTCGACATGATGGAGACCATCGTGCGCCGCGAACTGGGCGGCTGGCTCTAGCGTTCGTTGATCAGATCGAGCGGGTAGATCGGCCTCCGCACGTGCTCGTAGTCGAGCAGGCTGTTGTCGGATGTCGTGACCCCCACCCCGTCCAGCGTGAGCGTCGCCTTCGCCAGCGGCGCGAAGCCCGCGCGGTAGTGGATGCGCGACTTCAGCAGCAGGTACTTCTTGTGCTCGGGCTGGATGCCGACCGAGGTGAAGACGCCGGTGTCCCAGGGTTCATGATGCTGGCTGACGATGACGATCTGCATCTTCCCCGTGTCCAGCACCGCCGTCGGCCCCATGCGCACGGTCACGCCGGTGTACATCGGCCCGCGGCAGACCCATTCGCCGTCCGTCAGGGTCTTCACCTTGCCGGTGATTTCCAGCGGCGCGCCCTCCCGGCCGATCGAGGGCATGTCGGTCTTGCCGCCCAGGCTGAGGGTCACCGTGCTGCCGATGCCGGCGCGCTGCATCTCCTGCACGGCTTCGGGATCGTGGACGGCGGCGACGGCGACGTCCTCCAGCCCCTGGTTCAGCACCTCGGCGATCACCGTCATGACGTCCTGGGTCGCGCCGGAGCCGACATTGTCGGCATGGTCGAGCAGGATGATCGGCCCGTCCCGCTCCATCGCCTTCGCCTCGGCGACGGCCTCCTCGAGCGGATGATGTTCGTAGACGAAGTCCGCCCGGCGCGTCCAGGCGGCTTCCAGGATCTCGTCGCGGATTTCCGCGGCCAGCGCCGGATCGTTGTCGGTGACGATGACGACCGATGTGCCGGACTGGGGCATGTCGGCCAGCGCGAAACCGCCGAACACGGTCGCTGCCAGCACGCCGGGACGGCACTCGGCGTCGCGGCACATGGCGATCAGGGTCTTCATCGGCTCGTCGTCCGTGCCCTGGCGCAGCGTCTGGGAGAGCAGCGGCAGGTTGCCCCAGCGCATGACGGGACGGACCTTGCCGTCGAGAGCATCGAACAGCACGCGGCCGATCTGCTCGCCGACCTCGTGCATGTCGACATGGGGATAGGTCTTGTAGCCGATCAGGGCCGTGCAGTTGTCGACCATGCGGGCGGTCAGGTTGCAGTGCAGGTCGCAGGTCACCGCGATCGGCAGGTCCGGCGCCGCCGCGCGGATGCGCTCCAGCAGGAGCCCCTCGCCGTCGAAATCGTGTTCCGCCACCATGGCGCCGTGCAGGTCCAGCAGCGCCGCATCGCAGCCGTCCTTCACCGCGTCGACGATGGCGCCGGCCATGATCTCGTAGGCTTCCTGCCGCACCGGCCCGGACGGCATGGCCTCGGCCGCGACGGGGGTGACGATCTCGCAGCCGCGGGCCTTCGCCAGTTCCAGATAGGCGCCGAAGGGCATGGCCGTGCCCTCGTAGTGCGCCCGGGCCTCGTCGCCCAGGAAGCTGCCCCAGCCGGTGAACCGCGCCCAGTCGGTCACCACCGGCGAGAAGGTGTTGGTCTCGTGCTTCATCATGGCGATGACGACGCGCATGGCTGACGGCTCCCCTGTCCTGTCCCGACCGTCAGCATAAAGAAAAAGCCCGGTGGCGGACCACCGGGCTTTCCCATTTCGATATGTAGCGTCGTCTACTCGCTGTTGCCGCCGAACAGGTGCAGCAGGAACATGAACATGTTGACGAAGTTCAGGTAGAGCGCGACGGCGTCCATCACCGCCGAGCGGGTGGCCACGTCGCCTTCCATCCGGTGCTGGATGTAGGTCGACTTGATGCGCTGGGTGTCGAAGGCGGTCAGACCGGCGAAGATCAGCACGCCCAGAACGGAGATGACGAAGCTCATCATCGTCGATTCCAGGAACATGTTGACCACCATCGCGATGATGATGCCGATCAGGCCCATGATCAGGAAGCTGCCCATGCCCGACAGGTTCTTCTTCGTCGTGTAGCCGTAGAGGCTGAGGCCGCCGAAGGCCGCCGCGGTGATGAAGAAGACGCGGACGATGTCGGCGGACGTGTAGACGAGGAAGATCGTCGACAGCGACAGGCCGAACAGCGCCACGAAGGCCCAGTACATGCCCTGCAGCACCGGCGTCGAGATCTTGTTGAAGGCGAAGTTCATCGCCAGCAGCAGACCCAGCGGCGCGAACATCACGACATAGGCGAGGCCGGAGCCGAAGATGGTCTGCATGACCGCCGGCGAACTGGACGCCAGCATGGCGACCACCGCGCTGACCAGCAGGCCGGACGCCATGTAGTTGTAGACCCCCAGCATGTATTTGCGGAGGCCAGCATCCATCTCCGCCGTCTGCGTCTGCGTCTGCGCGCGGCCGGAGTAGCGAGTGTCGGCTTTCAGGGCCATGGGGCCGAAGCTCCTTTGTGCGGGTGTTGATTTCTGTCACAAATATCGGCGCAAACGGCAATTGAATCAAGTTGTCGCGGTGCGAAATCGACGGGGGAGCCGTTCACATGAGCGTTGAATCAGTCAAGGCCGCAGAGAACCGCCGCCGGGAAAGCTTCGGCCGCTGCTTCGAAGACTTCGAAACGGGCATGATCTACGAACACCGGCCCGGCCGCACCGTCTCCGAAAGCGACAATACCTGGTTCACCCTGCTGACCATGAACCAGCACCCCCTGCACTTCGACCACGCCTATGCGGCGAAGACCGAATTCGGCCGCCCCGTCGTCAATTCGGCGCTAACGCTCTCGATCGTCACCGGCATGTCGGTCTCCGACGTCAGCCAGAAGGCGATCGCCAATCTGGGCTGGACCGACATCAGTATGCCGGCGCCGGTGTTCCATGGCGACACGCTGACCGCCGAGTCCGAGGTGCTGGAGAAGCGCGAGAGCGCCTCGCGCCCGACCCAGGGGATCGTCACGGTCGAGACCCGGGGCTTCAAGCAGGACGGCACGCTGGTGATCAGCTACCGCCGCACCGTGCTGGTGCCGAAGCGCGGCCACGAGGTGGAATAGCGGCGCGGTGGCCTCAGGCCGCCTCGATGCCCAGCTTCTCGTCGCGGCGGCGCAGCAGGTGCACGAAGGGGATGGCGATCAGCACCATCCACGCCTTGCCCAGCACCTGACCCAGCAGATAGTCCTGATTGCCGAAGGCGACCTGCAGGAAGATCACGCTGTCGATCACGAGGCCCACCAGGGAGCTGGCCACCACCGCCAGGATCAGCCCGCGCTTCTGCAGGGGCGTATAGACGGCGAGATCGGCCGCTTCCGAAATGAAAAAGGCCAGCGCCGAGGCCATGACCAGCGCCGGCGGCGCGAAGACAGCCGAGAGCGCCGCGCCGGCGACCACGGCGCCGAAGGCCCAGCCGACGCCGAGACGGCGCTGCACCATGTCCCGCAGCACCAACGCCAGGCCGATCATCAGCACGCCGCTCGGCGCCTCGACCCCCGGCGCCACGGGGATCAGGCACGGCCCGTTCGGCACGCAGACCGTGCCCACATTGCCGATCAGCCAGTTGGCGGCGGGAATGCAGAGCCCGAAGGCGATCAGGAACAGGTAGCCTTCGATCCGGCGGCGGTTTTCCATGGCGGCGGTCTCGTTCAACTCGGTTCCGGCGGTTCACGCCTGGTCGGCGGCGCCTCGATACTCCCGATAGCCCCTGCGGCGCAAGTCGCAGGCCGGGCAGTCGCCGCAGCCCATGCCCCAGTCGTGGCGGGTTTCCGTGTCGCCCATGTAGCAGCTCAGGGTCCGCTCCCGGATCACCTCCACCAGCATCCGCCCGCCCAGATCCTCCGCCAGCCGCCAGGTGGCGGCCTTGGTCAGCCACATCAGCGGCGTTTCCAGCACGAAACGCCGGTTCATGCCCAGATTGAGCGCCAGCTGCATGGCCTTGATCGCGTCGTCGCGGCAGTCGGGATAGCCCGAGTAATCCGTCTCGCACATGCCGCCGACGATGCGGCGCAGATCCCTGCGGTATGCCACTGCCGCGGCGAAGCTGAAGAAGATCAGGTTGCGCCCCGGCACGAAGGTCGTCGGCAGGCCGTCGTCGCGCATGGCGATCTCGCTCTCGCGGGTCAGCGCCGTCTCCGAGATTTCGCCCAGGACGCCCAGGTCGACCATGTGGTCTTCGCCCAGCCGGTGCTCGCCCTCCGGCATCTCCGCGGCGACGCCGTCGCGCACCTCGCGGCGGACGTCGAGCTCGGCGCGGTGACGCTGACCGTAGTCGAAGCCCACCGTCTCCACCCGCCCGAAACGCGCCAGCGCCCAGGCCAGGCAGGTCGCCGAATCCTGTCCGCCGGAGAACAGCACCAGCGCGCCTTCGCCGCTATCCGTCGCCATTCGCCAGTCCCTTCAGCCGGTAGAGCGCGTCGAGAGCCTCCCGGGGGCTCATGTCGTCGGGCAGGATCTCCGCCAGCGCCTGCTCCACCGCCGACGGCCCGCCGGGCTGCGGCGTTTCCGGCTGGGCGGCCATGGCCGCGAACAGCGGCAGGTCTTCGGCGATGGAGACGGCCTTGCGGCCCTGCCCCGATTCTTCCAGCCGTTTCAGCACGGCCTCGGCGCGGCGCACCACCGCCGGCGGCAGGCCGGCCAGCTTCGCCACCTGGACGCCATAGCTGCGGTCGGCGGCGCCGGGGATCACCTGGTGGAGGAACTGGACCGTACCCTGCCACTCCATCACCCGCATGGTGCGGCAGGTGACCTGCTCCAGCTTCTCCGCCAGCGCCGTCAGCTCGTGATAGTGCGTGGCGAACAGCCCGCGGCTGCGGTTGCTCTCGTGCAGTCCCTCGACGGTCGCCCAGGCGATGGCGAGGCCGTCATAGGTCGCCGTCCCGCGTCCGATCTCGTCCAGGATCACCAGGGAGCGCTCGCCGGCCTGGTTCAGGATCGCCGCCGTTTCGACCATCTCCACCATGAAGGTGGAGCGCCCGCGCGCCAGGTCGTCGGCGGCTCCGACGCGGCTGAACAGCCGGTCCACCGCGCCGATGCGGGCCGACGCGGCGGGCACGAAGCCGCCCATCTGGGCCAGGATCGCGATCAGCGCGTTCTGGCGCAGGAAGGTCGACTTGCCCGCCATGTTGGGGCCGGTCATCAGCCAGAGCCGACCGGTTTCGGGGCCGAGATCGCAGTCGTTCGGCTGGAACCCGCCGGCCTGCTCGCCCGCCGCCAGCGCTTCCACAACCGGATGGCGTCCGCCCTCGACGCGGAATTCAAGGCTCCGGTCGACCGTCGGGCGGACGTAGTTCTCCGCCCGCGCCAGCTCGGCGAGAGCCGCGGCGACGTCCAGCCGCGCCAGCGCCTGCGCCGCCCGCGCGAGTTTCCGGCTTTCCGCCAGCACCTTGTCCGACAGTTCGGCGAAATGCCGCTCCTCCAGCGCCTGCGCGCGGTCGCCGGCGGAACGGATGCGCCCCTCCAGTTCGCCCAGCTCGGTCGTGGTGTAGCGCATGGCCTGGGCCATGGACTGGCGGTGGATGAAGGTGCCGTCCATGCGCTCGGCATGGCGCTGCGGGATCTCGACGAAATAGCCGAGGACATTGTTGTGGCGCACCTTCAGCGCGTTCACGCCGGTCTGATCGGCGTATTTCTTCTGCAGCGCCGCGATGTGCTGGCGGCCCTCGTCGCGCAGCGTCCGGAGCTCGTCCAGCGCCGCGTCGTGACCTTCACGGATAAAGCCGCCGTCGCGGGCGAGCAGCGGCGGGTCTTTGTCCAGCGCCGCGGTGAGCACGTCGACCAGGGCGCCGTGGCCGTCCAGGCTCGCGGCCTCCGCCAGGATGCCGGCCGGCCCGGCCTTGCCGAGCAGGTCGCGCGCATGGCCGCAGGCTTCCAGCGCGTCGCGGATGGCGGCGAGATCGCGCGGACCGCCGCGGCCGAGCCCGAGGCGGGAGAGCGCGCGTTCAATGTCCGGCGCGCGGCGGATGGCCTCCCGGAAATCTTCACGGAGGCGGTCAGCGTCATGGAAGAACTGCACCATGTCGAGCCGGGCGTCGATCGCCTCCGGGTCGGTCAGCGGCCCTGCAAGGTCGGCGGCCAGCCGCCGGCCGCCGGCGCCGGTGACGGTGCGGTCGATGACCGACAGCAGGCTGCCGCGCCGTTCGCCCGAGAGCGTCTCCACCAGTTCCAGATTGCGCCGCGTCGCCTGGTCCAGCCCCATCGCCGCGCCGGGTTCCTCGCGCTGCGGCGCACGCAGCGGCGGCAGCCTGCCCTTCTGGGTCAGTTCCACATAGTCGACCACGGCGCCCAGGGCGGCGATCTCGGCCCGGCCGAAGGCGCCGAAGCCGTCCAGCGCGCCGACCTTGAAGACCGTCTTCAGCCGCTTCTCGGCGGAGGTGCTGTCGAACCTTGCCACCGGCAGCACGGTCAGCGCCTGGTCCCAGCCGGCCAGCGGCCCCTCCGGCCCGAGCCGTTCCAGCAGGTTGTCGGCCACCAGGATCTCGCCCGGGCAGAGACGCGCGAGATCCGCACCCAGTGTCGCCTCCCCGCCCGTGCCCGCCATCAGTTCGCCCGTCGACATGTCCAGCCAGGCGAGGCCGATCTGCCCGCCCGAGCGCGCCACGGCCAGCAGGTAGTTGTTGCGCCGCGCGTCGAGCAGCGCATCCTCGGTCAGCGTCCCGGCGGTCACCAGGCGGACCACGTCGCGCTTCACCACGGACTTGGCGCCGCGCTTCTTCGCCTCCGCCGGGTCCTCGACCTGTTCGCAGACGGCGACGCGGTGGCCGTCGCGAATCAGCCGCGCCAGATACTGGTCGGCGGAGTGGACCGGCACGCCGCACATGGGGATGTCGTCGCCCAGGTGCTTGCCGCGTCTGGTCAGCGCGATGTCGAGGCTGGCGGCGGCCTTCTTCGCATCGTCGAAGAACAGCTCGTAGAAATCGCCCATGCGGTAGAACAGCAGGGAATCCGGGTGCGCCTCCTTGATCTCGAGGTACTGCGCCATCATCGGTGTGACTTCGCCCGCCGCCATGCCGGGGAACATAGACGATTCTCGAAGCCCCGGAATGCCCATTCCGGCGTTGCCGCCCCCGGCCCTCCGTGCCAATCTCCGCCGCCATGACGATCGAATATGATGACCCCATAGTCTTCTCGGGCGCGTCGATGGACCGCGCCGAGAACCGCCGCAAGGACGGCGACTGGCTTGGCGAACGGATCATGGATCCGGAAAGCCGCTTCCTGCCCATGTCGCGTCTCCGCGCCCTGATCGACCTGGACGGCGGCGCCGAGATCGGCTGGCGCTCGCCGCTGGAAGCGATCGACCTGCTGGAGAACGCGCGGCCCATTCTGCTGGGCGTGCGCGACGACCGGGCGCACTTCGCCATCGAGGCGGACACGCGCAGGACGCCAAGTGACGCCGCCTGGAACAAGCGCGGCAAGTTCATCGACGTGCGCTCCATCGCGCCTGGCCTGCCAACCGGGGAGGCGGCGATCCTGGCCCAGGCTCGCTCGATGATCGACTGGCACCAGCGCCACGGTTTCTGCGCCGTCTGCGGCCAGCCGTCGGAAATGCGGGACGCCGGCTACATGCGCCAGTGCAGCGACGAGTCGTGCAACGCTCAGCATTTTCCCCGCACCGACCCCGTGACCATCATGCTGGTCTTCCATGGCGACAACTGTCTGCTCGGCCGCCAGCCGCGTTTCCCCGAGGGCTCCTATTCGGCGCTGGCCGGCTTCATGGAGCCCGGCGAATCGATCGAGGAATGCGTCCGCCGCGAGATCTGGGAAGAAGCCGACATCCGGGTCGGCAAGGTGCGCTATGTCGCCTCCCAGCCTTGGCCCTTTCCCTCCAGCCTGATGATCGGCTGCTTCGCGGAGGCGGAAACGACCGCGATCAAGATCGACCCGAACGAACTGGAAGACGCGGAGTGGTTCACCCGCGACCAGGTCCGCGAGATGATCGAGAACTGCGATTCGAACGAAGGGCTGCGCATGCCGCCCCGGCTGTCGCTGGCGCATCAGCTCGCGCGCCGCTGGCTGGCGGGGGTTTAGGAGGCCCGCATACGACGAATCGCATGTCGTCATCCCCGCTTGCGTATCACGCAACGCGGGGATCGGGTCCAACGGAGACTCTCGGACCACCCGATCCCCGGGTCGACCGCAGACCGGTCCGCGGCCGACCGGGGATGGCGAACTTGATGGAGGACGGAAGACGATGGTCGAAGCGGCGCTGAAGGAACGCATCCTGGCGGAGGTCGAACAGGGCTTCGACGCGCAGGTGAAGTTCACCCAGGACCTGGTCCGCTTCCCCTCCCAGCGCGGCCAGGAGCACACGGCGCAGGACTTCCTCTACCGCGCCTTCGCCGAACGGGATCTGGCCATGGACCGCTGGTCCATCGACGTGGGCGAGATCGAGGATCATCCGGGCTTTTCGCCGGTCACCGTCTCCTACGACAATGCGGTCAACGTCGTCGGGGCGTACCGCCCGAAGGCGGAGAAGGGACGCTCGCTGATCCTCAACGGGCATGTCGACGTGGTGCCCGTCGGCCCGCTCGACATGTGGACGACGCCGCCCTACGAGCCGCGGATCGAGGGCGACTGGCTCTACGGCCGCGGCTCCGGCGACATGAAGGCGGGCATCGCCGCCAACCTCTTCGCCTTCGACGCGCTCCGCCGCGCCGGTGTCGAGCCGGCCTCGACCGTCTACATGCAGTCGGTGACCGAAGAGGAATGCACCGGCAACGGCGCGCTGTCCTGTCTGGTGCGCGGCTATCACGCCGACGCCGTCCTGATCACCGAACCGACCCACGACCAGCTCGTGCGCGCCAATGTCGGCGTGCTCTGGTTCCAGGTGGAGGTGCGCGGCCGGCCCGCCCATGTCTACGAATCCACCGTCGGCTCCAACGCCATCATCGCCGCCTACAAGCTGATCCAGGCGCTGAAGGAACTCGAGGCGGAAATGAACGCGGAGAAGGGCGATCACCCCCATTTCGAGGACGCCACGCACCCGATCACCATCAATATCGGCAAGATCGCCGGCGGCGACTGGGCCTCGTCGGTGCCCGCCTGGTGCCGCTTCGACGTGCGCGCCGGCATCTATCCCGGCACCTCCGTCGAGGCGGCCAAGCGTCGTCTGGAAAGCGCCGTCCGCGGCGCGGCGCTGGACGACCCGTTCCTTTCCAACCACCCGCCGAGCGTGACCTATAACGGTTTCGCCGCGGAAGGCTATGCGCTGCCGCCCGGCTCCGACGCCGAGGCCTGCCTGGCCGACGCGCACCGGCAGGTCCGGGCGGCCGAACTGGGCGACGCCACCATGCCGGCCTATCTCGATGCCCGCGTGGCGATGCTGTACGACGACACACCGGCGCTGGTCTACGGGCCGAAGTCCGAGCACATCCACGGCTTCGACGAGCGCGTCAGCCTGAAATCGACGCTCGACGTGACCAAGACCGTGGCGCTGTTCGTCGCCGACTGGTGCGGGGTGGTGGAAGCGGGCTGAACCTTGGAAAGGGACAGCGTGCTCGGGCTTTGACCCGAGCACTCAGCGAACAATGAAACCTGGGCCCTCGGATCAAGTCCGAGGGCGCCGCCAATGTCTATCGGGGAGGATCGGAACATGGGTGGAAAGCTGGACGGGAAGGTGGCGCTGGTCACCGGCGCGGGGCGCGGCATCGGCCGCTCGGTGGCGCTGAAACTGGCGGCGGAGGGCGCCGCGGTCTTCGTCAACGATCTCGACGCCGAGCCCATGGGCGAGGTGATGCACGAGATCAGGGCGCAGGGCGGCCGCGCCGCGGGGCTGGCGGGATCGGTCACCGCCGCCGGCATGGCCGACGACCTGGTCCAGGGCGCGCTGCAGTCGCTGGGCGGCCTGGACATCATCGTCAACAACGCCGGCTATATCTGGAACACCATGATCCAGAATCACACCGACGAGCAGATCCAGGCGATGCTCGACGTCCACGCCGCGGCGCCGATGAAAGTGCTGCGCGCCGCCGCGCCGCACTTCCGGGAGCGCCACCGCGCCGAGCAGGCCGAGGGACGGCCGGTGACCCGCAAGGTCGTCAATATCTCCTCGATCGCAGCATATTACGGCATGCCCGGCGGCGTCTCCTACGCTGCGGGCAAGGGCGCGGCGATCGGCATCACCACGGCGATGGCCCGCGAATGGGGCCGCTACAACGTCACGGTCAACGCCATCGCCTTCGGGCTGATCGACACGCGGCTGACCCAGCGGTTTGAGGCCGGCCAGCAGGCGTCGATCAAGGTCGGCGACAAGGATCACAAGGTCGGTTTTCCCGAGGCCATGACCGACGATCTGGTCCGCCAGATCCCGCTGGGCCGCATGGGCACGCCCGAGGACGCCGCCGGCGGCGTCTACCTGCTCTGCGCGCCGGAGAGCGACTACATCTCCGGGCAGATCCTGGTGGTCGGCGGCGGCCTGACGACGGGCTGAACGGGACGGCCGTCCTCAACCGTCCTTCCAGCGCTTCACCAGCGCGTTGTCGATATCGAAGAGGTCGAGCACCCGGCCGATGGTGTGATCGATCATGTCGTCCAGGCTCTGCGGCTTCGAATAGAAGGCGGGCACGGGCGGCATGATGATCGCGCCGGATTCGGAGGCCTGGGCCATCATCCTCAGATGCCCGGTGTGCAGCGGCGTCTCCCGGACCAGCAGCACCAGCCGCCGGCGCTCCTTGAGCACCACGTCGGCGGCCCGGGTCAGCAGGTTGGAGGTGGCGCAGGTGGCGACTTCCGACAGCGTGCGGATCGAGCAGGGGGCGACGACCATGCCGGCGGTGCGGTAGCTGCCCGAGGCGATGGCCGCGCCGATATCGCCCACCGGATAGGCGACGTCGGCCAGCTTGCGGACCTGCTCGGCGGTGCGGTCGGTCTCGTAGGCGATGGTCATGGCCGCCGCCCGGCTCATCACCAGATGCGACTCGACCGGCGTCTCGCGCAGGGCCTCCAGCAGACGGATGCCGTAGACCGCGCCCGAGGCGCCCGACATGCCGACGATGAGGCGAACGGGCGCGTTCAAGGGTTCAGACCGAGAAGATCTTGCCCGGGTTCATGATGTTCTGCGGGTCGAGCGCCTTCTTGATCTCCCGCATCACCGCCACCGCGTCACCGTGCTCGGCGACCAGAAACTTCATCTTGCCGGTGCCGACGCCATGTTCGCCGGTGCAGGTGCCGCCCATGGCCAGCGCGCGCATGACCATGCGGTCGTTGACCTGCTCGGCGCGGCGGAAGCCTTCCTCGTCGCCCTCCTCGAAAACGAAGGCGAGGTGGAAGTTGCCGTCGCCGACATGGCCGACGATGGGCGCAGTGAGCTCGTTCTCGACGATGTCCTTCTTGGTCTCAAGGATGCACTCGGCCAGGCGCGAGATCGGCACGCAGACGTCCGTCGCCCAGATGGAAGCGTTCTTCTTGAGCGACTTCGCGGCGTAGGCGGCGTCGTGGCGCGCCTGCCAGAGGCGGTTGCGGTCCTCGGGCCGGGTGGTCCACTGGAAGTCGGCGCCGCCGAAATCCTCGCAGATTCCGCCGACCGTCTCGGCCTGTTCCTTCACGCCCGTCTCCGAGCCGTGGAATTCCAGGAACAGCGTCGGCTGGACCGGGTAGTCATAACCCGAATAGCGGTTGACCGCGTCCATCTGCACCTCGTCCAGCAGCTCGATGCGCGCGATCGGCACGCCGGCCTGGATGGTGGTGATGACCGTGTTCACCGCAGCCTCGAGATCGGGGAAGGAAACCACCGCCGAGCTCATCGCCTCCGGGATGCCGAAGAGGCGGAGCGTGATCTCCGTGATGATGCCCAGCGTCCCCTCGGAGCCGACCATCAGCCGGGTCAAGTCGTAGCCCGCGGCCGACTTCCGCGCGCGGCGGTTGGTCTTGATGACCCGCCCGTCGGCCATGACCACGGTCAGCGCCAGCACGTTCTCGCGCATGGTGCCGTAGCGCACGGCGTTGGTGCCCGAGGCCCGGGTCGCGGTCATGCCGCCGATGGAGGCGTCGGCGCCCGGATCGATGGGGAAGAACAGTCCGGTGTCGCGGAGATATTCGTTCAGCGCCTTGCGGGTGACGCCCGCCTGCACGGTGCAGTCCAGATCCTCGGCATTGACCTCGAGGACCTCGTTCATCTGCGACATGTCGATGGTCACCCCGCCGTCGGCGGGGATGACGTGGCCCTCCAGCGAGGTGCCGACGCCATAGGGAATGATCGGCGCGCCGTGGCGGGCGCAGATCTTCACGATCTCCGCGACTTCCTCGGTGGCATGCGCGAAGCAGACGGCGTCCGGCAGGGCGGCGTGGTGATAGCTCTCGTCGTGGCCGTGATGCTCGCGCACCGCCGCCGCGGTGCTGATGCGATCGCCCAGCAGCGCCTTCAGCTCCTCGACGACGCCCGCGATCTTCTCCGCCGGCAGGCCCATGGGACGATCCTCCGATTGACTGGTGCTTCGCCCGACAATAGGTGCGCGGCGGCCGCTTCGCAATTGCGCGCGCCGCGAGGCCGACTAAATTGAGTCCAATGAACGAGTCCGCGCCCGAGCACGATTTCGTCCTGCTGCCGCATCGCTCCCTCGGCCCCCGGGGCTTCCTGGTGGTCATGGCGCTGATCGGCGGCGTGAGCTTCACCGCGGGCACGATCTTCATGGTCCAGGGCGCCTGGCCCGTGATGGGCTTCTTCGGCCTCGACGTCCTGCTGGTCTGGTTCGCCTTCCGCATGAGCTACCGCGCGGCGCGCCAGCGCGAGCGCGTGGTGATCGACGACGGCACGCTGACGGTGATGCGCCGCCGCCCCGACGGACGGGTTCAGAGCTGGAGCTTCCCGTCCTACTGGTCGCGGACGGACATGGAGACCGACACCGCCGGCGGGCGGAAGCTCTATGTCGGCAGCCATGGCCGACGGGTCCGCATCGGCGCCTTCCTGCCCCAGACCGAACTGGTCGAATTCCGCCACACGCTGGACGACGCGCTGCAGCTTTCGCGGGCCGCGAAGCCCTTCGCCTGAGGGAGCCTCGTCCGGACAGAAGATGTCATGCCCGCCATAGTGCGGGCATCCGGTTATCCAGATGACTCGCGGCGAAGCCGCTCCGGCCCCCCGCACGGAGGCGGGGGTGACACGTTGAGCCGGCGCGGTCAGGCCGCCGGGCGGGCCATGCGCTGCGCCGTCGCCTCCTCGTTGGCGACATAGGCCTTGATCGCCTCCTCGCCGGTCATGGCCGTGTCCGGGTCGAGCCCGTCGCCATGACGGATCAGGTTGAGCGCGAACCAGCCCATCCCGGCCTTGGGCGGGCGGATCTCCCGCTCCCAGGCGCCGACGCTCTCCGCCCCCGCCAGCAGCCGGTCGGGCGCGTCCGTCTCGACGCACATGGGCCGGCCGAGGCCGATCATGTCCAGCGCGCCCGACGCCAGCGCCTGCTCCATCGAGGCGCGGCTGCGGAAGCCGCCGGTGACCATCAGCGGCAGTTTCGTCACCGCGCGGATCTGCTCGGCGTATTCCATGAAATAGGCCTCGCGCTTCACCGTGCTCTCGGCCACCGATTTCCCCTCGCTGGTCTTCGAGCCCATCATCGACGGCTCCTCGTAATTGCCGCCGGAGATCTCCAGGTGGTCGAGGCCGGCCTGCTCCAGCCACTGCACCACCTGCAGGCACTCGTCATTGTCGAAGCCGCCCTGCTGGAAGTCGGACGAGTTGAGCTTCGCCCCGATCGGAAAGGCCGGACCGCAGGCCGCGCGGATGGCGCGCACGATCTCCAGCAGCAGCCGCGCCCGGTTCTCCAGACTGCCGCCCCATCTGTCGGTGCGCCGGTTCACCAGCGGGGTGAGGAACTGGCTCAGCAGATAACCGTGCGCCGCGTGCACCTGGACGCCGGAGAACCCGGTGTCCTGCGCCACCTTCGCCGCATGGGCGAAGCGGGCGATGACGTCGTCGACCTCGTCGGCCGTCAGCGCGCGCGGCGGCGCGAAGGCGCTCTCGGGCAGGTTCAGCTTCACGGCGGACGGCGCCACGGGCTGCTCGCAGACCCGGCGCGGCGTCTGCCGGCCCGGATGGTTGAGCTGCATCCAGAGCTGCGTGCCGTTGGCCGTCCCCGCCTCGGCATAGGCGCGGAGCCCGGCCAGCGCCTGCGCGTCCTGCGGGCCGTCGATGACCACGTTGCCCGGCCGCTCCAGATAGCGCCGGTCGACCTGGACATTGCCGGTGACCACCAGCCCGGCGCCGCCCTCGGCCCAGCGGCGGTAGAGGCGGACATGGCGCTCGGTGGCGCGGTGCTCGGGGTCGGCCAGACCCTCGGTCAGCGGCGCCTTGCCGAAGCGGTTCTTGATCACGGCCCCGCAGGGCAGGGTGAGCGGGCTGGCCAGCGTGACGGCGTTCATCTGTCGGATTTCCTCCCCAGGACAATGCGGCCCGATCAAGCCGGGCGGAAAGACAGAGGTCAAGGGGGCCGGTCCTTACCGCTGAAGAACCCCGGCACGCTTAAGGCTGTACCGGTATAAATACCTCTGTCATGCGCAACCATCGAGGGGCCATGACAGATGCCGGCCATTCCGACCCCGCCGAAGCGGTCCTTCCGCACGCCCGAAGCCTTCCGCCCCGCCCACTGGGTTTCGGCCAGGACACCCGCCCGCAGACCCAGGCGGCCCGAGGCGGCGGCGCGCGGCGGCACGGCGAGCCCGGCACGGGGTGGCGAGACTGACGATACGGCGGACGGGGAACTCCATCGCGCCCTGGAGCAGGTGGCCCCGGATCTCAGCGGCCAGCAGGTCGTCGAACTGCTCAACCTCGCCGACGAGCACGGCATCGGCGCCGGCGACGACGAGGCGCTCGCCGAACTCGCGGACTGGGTGCGGGAGAACCGCCCGGATTTCGCGACTCCGCTCCGCGAAGAGCTCGACAGCGGCGAACTCGAGAACTATCTGGCTGACGTACCATAACTGAGGCACACATGTGTAAGTATTTGACAGGTAAGCAAGAATCCGAGATCGTCGTGACGCCCGAGATGATCGAGGCGGGTGAGGACGTGATATTGGGCCAGGTCGGCGGCGCAAGTGATGTCAGCGGCTTTTTCTCCGCCCGCGATTTGGCAACTGCGGCTTATCGGGCAATGGATGCTTGTCGATTTGAACCGAAAGGCTGAGTGCGAGGGCGTAGTCCCGCAGTCTGGTTGCCCGATCTTCGAGCCAGTCCAGCTCATCCATCATGTTCTTGTCTGCAAGCTGTTTTGCCCGTGGGTGCTTGAAGAACTGGTTTGCTCGTATTTCGGAGATTTCGCCGTCTTGAGTTTCGTAGGTCATGGGAGTGTGAACCACGTTGTTCCGCGCATTCGCCAAATTGTGTGCCCGCTCGCAAAGCCAGTCGATTTTGCCGTCCGGGTCCAGGGGGTTGCCGTCCGGTCGCTTGGCAACCCTGGCCGCGGCTCGGAGCGTTTCAATCTGGATTCGGTCGCTGTTGGTTGAATGCCAGACGGCAAATGCCGTGGGCGGCACCCCACTGCCCGGATACATTACACCGCCAAACAGGATGCCCAGGCATTCGATCATGTCGTTCCAGGCGAACACCGCCGTACCGAGGGCGTGCATGAACCCGTCGAAGATTTCAATCTCACGATCTGTCGGCATGTTGAGGTCCTCGGCATGACTGGCGACAATGACCGAACCGAACGGAAGCGCGACGAGATGCTGTTGCGCCTCCTGAAAACGCCGCCCCAGCCGCGTAAGGGGCGACAATCTGACTCGGACAAGCGCGTTGACGAGAAGGACGGCCAGCGCAAGGCTGACCGTCCGACCCGCCGATCCTAACGGATCAGCACTTACGAGGCTTACGACGGGGATGAGACTTCACCTTGACCGTCTTGTGCCCGCGCGGAGGCGTTTTGCAGCCGCCTCCGCACTTACGTCCCTTTGCCATTGGGTGCTCCTATGGCTTGGGAGGGCGGAACAAGCCGCCCGCTCCGGAAGCGCCGATTGCGCCCCCGGCCGTGGAGGGCGCGTTCGGTTTTCCAGAACCGCAACTGGAAATTGTCTGGTGATTCGGCCCGCAGAGTCTAGCGGGTGCGACTCCGCCAGCGCAGGAACGCCCTAGCGTGCTGCTCAGGCGTTCGCGGCTTCACGAGGCTGTTGGTAGATGAGGCGCTTGCCCTTGGCCTGCCTGAGCAGGGTTTCGGCGCGCTCGCCATCGTCCATGGCCCGCGCGTTGTAGCGGTGAAGGTGCGCTTCCGAGAGGTTGTGGAAGCTGCCGCCAAACGAAAAAATCGAATTTCAATAAAACTTGTTATTGCGACAGCGATCACAGCAGCTGAATCATTACATCGCTCGACAGATCCGGATGACGGAGATGGAGGCCTCCACCGCGTCGGCGAAACCGAGCTCGGCGATCCGCTCCCAGACCGGCTTTTCCTTCTCCTCAGCCATCCACGCAGGATGCCAGCCGCCGTCCGTTCCGGCAATGTTCGAGGGCGCCGCCGCATGCGGGCCATAGCCGCCGCGAGCCGTCAGAGTTTTCGGGATCATGGATCGAGGGTAGATGGTGCCCAGGAGAGGACTCGAACCTCCACTCCGAATTTCGGAACCAGCCCCTCAAGCTGGCGCGTCTACCAATTCCGCCACCTGGGCAGGGGGCCGGCCGGACCTGTTCCGTCCGGTGCCGGGCCTTGCCGCCGACCGCGCCGCGTGGTGCCCAGGAGAGGACTCGAACCTCCACTCGGTTACCCGAACTAGCACCTGAAGCTAGCGCGTCTACCAATTCCGCCACCTGGGCGGACGCGATCGTCGAGGGCGCGTATCTAGCGTGCGCCGCACCCCTGTGCAAGGCCCTTTTTCGCCTGCCTGTCCTTTGCCAAGCCGCCGCGTTCGCCGCTACAGTGGCGCCGGGCCGCAGCGCCCTGTGGGAGGAGAGCATCATGACACTGGACGTCGATCTGTTCTGGTCGTTCCGCAGCCCCTATTCCTATCTGGGCATGGAGCGCTACAAGGCGATGGTCCGCGACCACGACCTGGTCATCAACGTCCGGCCGGTCTATCCCATCGCCATCCGCGACCCCGGATTCTTCCAGCAGATCAACCCGCTCTGGCCGCGCTACCTGATGCGCGACGTCTACCGCGTGGCCGAGTACGAGGGCCTGCCCTTCGACTGGCCGAAACCCGATCCGGTGGTGATGGACATGAAGACCCGCACCATCCCGAAGGAACAGCCTTACATCCACTGGCTGACGCGGCTGGGCATCGAGGCGGCGCATCGGGGCCGGGGCCTGGAATTCATCGATTCCGTCTCGCGGAAGATCTGGGGCGAGGGCGTGGAGAACTGGCACGAGCGCAGCCACATGCCTAAGGCCGCCGAACGCGCCGGGCTGGACCTGGCCGACATGGAGCGGTCCATTGCCGGCCGGGAAGCCGAATACGAAGCCGGGATCAAGGCCAACGAGGACGCGCTGGAGGCCGCCGGCCACTGGGGCGTGCCGACGCTGGCCTTTCGCGGCGAGCCCTTCTTCGGGCAGGATCGCATCGACATGTGCGTCTGGCGCATGAAACAGGCTGGACTGAAGGCGAGAGCTGAATGAGCAGACGCGGCGATCGCGACGAGGAAGACCGGACCGGCCGCGCCAATGGCCACAAGGTCAACGGCCACAAGCTGCCGCATCTGAGCGGCCTGCTGGGCCGGCCCACCGGCGAGGACGTGCAGGCGCAACTGCCCGGCGACATGCCCTTCGACGTGGAGGCGGCGCACCGGGCGCTGACGCCCCTGCAGGCGGAGATTCCGGAAGACGCCTTCACGGCGCCGATCCTGGGCACCGAGCGCCAGGGCGGCGGCATCGTCATCGGCTCGGGCGGCCTGATCCTGACCATCGGCTACCTGATCGTGGAGGCCGACAGCGTCGCTGTGCTGGACGGCGAGGGCCGGCCCACCGAAGCGGAGGTGCTGGCCTACGACTTCGAGAGCGGCCTCGGTCTCTGCCGCGCCATCGCGCCGCTGAACCGGCCGGTGCTGAACTTCGGCACGGTGAAGGATCTGGCGCCCGGCGCGCAGGTGGTGACCAGCTGCGGCGGCGCCGAGACCATCGTCCAGACGGTGGTCGAGCGGCGGCCCTTCCAGGGCTACTGGGAATACGCCCTGGACGAGGCGGTGATCACCACGCCGCCGCATCCGAACTGGGGCGGTGCGGCGATGATCGGCATGGACGGCCTGCTCTACGGCGTCGGCTCCCTCTACATCGAGGACGCGACCGAGGGCGCCGAGAACGCCGCCGGCAACATGGTGGTGCCCATCGACCTGCTGCCGCCCGTGCTGGACGACCTGATCGCCCATGGCCGGCGCAGCGGCCCGGCGCGGCCCTGGCTCGGCGTCTTCGTCGACGAACGCATGGGCCATGTCATCGTCCTCGGCGTCTCGCCCAGGGGGCCGGCGGCCTCGACCGGGCTCGACCAGGGCGACGTCATCCTGCGCGTCAACGGCGAGGCGGTCGGCGGGCTGGCGGACTTCTACCGCCAGCTCTGGTCGAGCGGCGAGGCGGGTGTGGAGATCGGCCTGACGCTGATGCGCCAGGGCCGGGTCTTCGAGAGCGTGATCCGCTCCGCCGACCGCGACAGCTATCTCAAGATCGACCGCTGGGAGCGATAGCGATGGTGAAGCGCACCATCCACGGCGGACCGCCCGCGGCGCACGCGATCGAACATCTGGCCGACACGGTGCACGCCGATCCGGCGCTGCTGCACCGCGGCCGTTTCATCGACCTGGAATGGCTGTGGGAGATCGGGGAGACGCCCTATCACGTGCGCATCCAGAACGGCTTCATCGCCGAGCTGGTCCGCGGCCCGGTGCTCATGCGGTCCTGGGTCTTCGCCATCCGCGGCCCGGTCGAGAGCTGGGAGCGGTTCTGGGCGCCCGTGCCGAAGCCCGGCTGGCACGACCTGTTCGCCATGACCAGGACCGGCCGCGCCACGGTCGAGGGCGAGCTGCAGCCGCTGATGGCGAACCTGCGCTATTTCAAGGACGTGCTGGCCGCGCCCCGGACCATGGAGGACCACTGACCATGGCCGATTTCCAGCCCGGCGAGATCGAGCCGATCGCCGGCCGCTACGTCCACCTGGACATCGCCGGCCGCGCGGCGCGCGTCTATTTCGAGGAAGCCGGCAGCGGCATTCCCCTGCTCTGCCTGCACACCGCCGGCTCCGACGGGCGGCAGTTCCGCCACCTGATGACCGACGAGGCTGTGACCGGCCGCTTCCGGGTCATCGCCTTCGACCTGCCGCATCACGGCAAGTCCAACCCCTATGCCGGCTACCAGGACGAGGAATACCGCCTGACGACGGAGCTCTATGACGCCGCGGTGATGGCCTTTTGCGACGCGCTGAAGCTGGACCGGCCGGTCGTCATGGGCTGCTCCATGGGCGGGCGGATCGTGCTCCATCTGGCCGGGGCCCACCCGGAGCGGTTCCGTGCGGCGATCGGGCTGGAGGCCGCCGACCACCAGCAGCCCTGGTACGACACCGACTGGCTGCACCGCCCGGACGTTCATGGCGGCGAGGTCTGCGCGGCCATGATCTCGGGCCTCGTCGCGCCGCAGAGCCCGGAGGAATACCGCTGGGAGACGCTCTGGGGCTACCTCGCCAGCGGGCCGGGCGTGTTCAAGGGCGATCTCCACTTCTACCGCGCCGACAGCGACTTCCGCGACCGGACGCATCTGATCGACACCACCGCCTGCCCGGTGTTCCTGCTGACCGGCGAGTACGACTTCTCGTGCACGCCGAAGGACACGCTGCGCACGGCGAAGGACATCCCCGGCGCGGAGGCGGAGATCATGGAAGAGCTGGGCCACTTCCCCATGTCGGAGAACCCGGCGAAGTTCCGCGACTACATCCTGCCGGTCCTCGACAAGGTGGCGCGGCTGTGAGCGCGCCGGTCGCGCTGATCACCGGCGTCGGCCCCGGCACGGGCGCGGCGGTGGCGCGCCGCTTCGCCGAAGGCGGCTACCGCGTCGCCATGCTGGCGCGGACGGCCGAGCGGCTCGAAGCGCTGGCCGACGAACTGCCGGGCGCCCGCGCCTTCGCCTGCAACGTCTCGAAGGCGGACGAACTGGCCGCCGCGATCGAGGAAGTGCGCCAGGCGATGGGCGACCCCTCGGTGGTCGTCCACAACGCCGTGCGCGGCACCTTCGCGGAAGGCGTGCTGGACACCCGGGCGGAGGACCTGGAGCGGAACTTCCGCACCAACACGCTGAGCCTGCTGCATCTGGCGCAGTTGCTGGCGCCTTCGATGATCGAGGCCGGCGGCGGCGCCTTCGTGGTCACCGGCAACACCGCCGCCCATCGCGGCACGCCGCGCTTCGCCGGCTTCGCACCGACCAAGGCGGCGCAGCGAGTACTGGCCCAGGCCATGGCCCGCGATCTGGGGCCGAAGGGCGTGCATGTCGCCTATGTCACCATCGACGCCATGATCGATCTGGAATGGACCCGCGCCGGGCCCGGCCGGGACAAGCCCGACGCGTTCTTCATCAAGCCCGCCGCCATCGCCGAGGAGATCTGGCACGTCGCCCATCAGGACCGCTCGGCCTGGTCCTTCGACGTGGAAATCCGCCCCTTCGGGGAAAGGTGGTGAGCACAACTCCCCGGCGTCCCGGGGAGACATCGCAGAGGGGAAGGAAACAGACCATGGCCCGTGTGCCGCTGCTCGGCGAAGCCGACATCAACGACGAGAACCGCGACGTCCTCGGCCGCCGCATCAACCTCTACTGGACCGTGGGCCATTCCCTGGGCGGCGCCCGCGCCTATTCCACCATGGGGCTGTGGCTGCGCCATGAATCGAAGTTCGATCCGCGCCTGAGAGAGCTGGCGATCCTGACCGTCGGCTGGCTGGCCCGCGCCGAGTACGAATGGGCCCACCATATCGAGATCGGCTACGACTTCGGAGTCACCGACGCGGATATCGAGCGCCTGATCCGGGAGCTGGACGGCGAGGCGACGGATCTGGAGCCGGTCGCCCGCCATGTCATCCACGGCGCGAAGGAGATCGCCCGCGACGGCGCCATGGGCGACGCCAACTGGGCGGCGCTCTCGAAGGAATTCGACAACGAACTCATGGTGGAGCTCACCCTCGGCACGGCCTTCTACTGCGCTATCGTTCGCGTGCTGAAGACCCTGCAGGTGCCGCTGGAGGAGGACGCGAAACAGTATCTGGAGAAGTACCCCTTGCCGGCCTGAACCGAGGGGGTATTTTCGGGGCCGCAATTCTGACGGGAGGAGCCGCGCGATGGATCTCGCACTGACCGAGGACGAAATCCGCTTCCAGGACGAGGTGCGCGAGTTCCTCGCCACCGCCATGACCGAGAAGGCGAAGGAGGCCGGGCGGCTGACGGCCGGTGTGGTCTCGGATTTCGAGGGCTCCATGGACTGGTACCGGGCGCTGGCCGAGAAGGGCTGGTCGACCCCGGCCTGGCCCGAAGAGCATGGCGGCACCGGCTGGACGCCGATGCAGCGCTACATCTTCGAGGCCGAGTGCCAGCGCGCCGCCGTGCCGCGGCTGTTCGCCATGGGCGTGCGGATGGTCGGGCCCGTCATCATCAAGTACGGCACGAAGGAACAGCAGGACCACTACCTGCCGAAGATCCGCTCGGGCGAGCACATCTGGTGCCAGGGCTATTCCGAGCCGGGTTCCGGCTCCGACCTCGCCAGCCTGCAGTGCAAGGCCGAGCGCGACGGCGACGACTACGTCATCAACGGCACCAAGATCTGGACCACCGGCGCCCACCACGCGAACATGATGTTCTGCCTGGTGCGCACCAGCCGGGAAGGCAAGCCGCAGCAGGGCATCAGCTTCATCGTCTTCCCCATGGACCTGCCCGGCATCACGGTCGAGCCGATCCTGACCATGTCCGGCGACCACGAGGTCAACCAGGTCTTCTTCGACGATGTCCGCGTGCCTGTCGCCAACCGCATGGGCGAGGAAAACGACGGCTGGACCGTCGCCAAGTACCTGCTGGAGTTCGAACGCGGGGGCACGGCCTACAGCCCCGGCCTGCACGGCATGCTGGCGAAGCTGAAGAAGATCGCCGGCGAGGAGCGCGCGGGCGACGGCGGGCCGCTGCTGGCCGACGACGCCTTCCGCAACCGCCTGGCCGACATCGAGACCCAGGTGACGGCGCTGGAGTTTTTCGAGAAGAAGACCATGAGCGCCCTGACCGCCGGCCAGAACCCGGGCGCGTCGTCATCGGTGATGAAGCTGCGCGGCTCGGAATGCTTGCAGGCGACGGCGGAACTCGCCGTCCAGGCCATCGGCTACTACGCCAACCCCTGCGAGCCGGAGGCGCGGACGCCCTTCTCCAACGCCATTCCGATCGGCCCCGACCACTCGGTCGGCGTCATGGCCAAGCATCTCAACAGCCGCGCGGCGACGATCTACGCCGGCGCCAGCGAGATCCAGCGCAACATCATGGCCAAGCTGGTTCTGGGGCTTTAGGCGCGGAACACCGGATCGCCGCCGTCTACCGGTCCCGTGACTTGATCGCGGGACCCATTGAGAAGCCGATATCGTTCTGGGCCCCGGGATCGAGCCCCGGGCCAGAAGGTGTCGTTTGGCAGCGCGTCACGCCCGGCTCCGAACTGGGCGGGGACAGGCTTCTGCGAACCAGTACTTGAATTGAAGTGCGACCCGCTTTGCATGTCACCCCCGCCCCGTGCGGGGGTCCGGAGCGGCTTCGCCGCAGGTCGTTCGATTGCCCAGATGCCCGCACGTGGGCGGGCATGACGCCGATGCATGCCTCGCCGGCCCCCATGAAAGACGAAGGGCCCGGCGGATCGCTCCGCCGGGCCCTTCCCGTTCCGGTCCGTGTCCTTCGGATCAGGCGCCGTGCAGGCCCACGATCGCGATGGAGGAGACGTTCTGGTGCGGCGCGCCGCCCAGATTGTGGGTCATGCCGATCTTCGGATCCTTGAGCTGGCGCTTGTCGGCGCGGCCCAGCAGCTGCGCGTACATCTCGTAGAGCATGCGCAGGCCCGACGCCCCGATCGGATGGCCGAAGCACTTCAGCCCGCCGTCGATCTGGCAGGGCACCTTGCCGTCGGCGTCGTAGAAGCCGTCCAGGAAGTCCTTCCAGGCCTCGCCCTCGCGGGAGATGAACAGGTCCTCGGTGGTGACCAGCTCGGTGATCGAGAAGCAGTCATGGCACTCGAACATCGAGACTTCGTCGCGCGGGTTCTTGATGCCGGCCTCGTCATAGGCCCGCTTCGCCGCCTGACGCGTGGTCATGAAATAGCTGCCGTCCCAGGAGCTGTGCTGCGCCTCGGTGCCGTTGGAGACGGCGAGCTGCAGCGCCTTGACGGTTACCATCTCGGCGCGCTTGCGGCCCAACTTCTCGGCGATCTCCGGCGTGGTCACGATGGCCGCGGCGGAACCGTCGGAGACGCCGCAGCAGTCGAACAGGCCCAGCGGCTCGGCGATCATCGGTGCGTTCAGCACCGTGTCCATCGTCACTTCCTTCTGGAGATGGGCCTTGGGGTTCTTGGCGCCGTTCTGGTGGCTCTTGACCGAGACCTGGCCGATCGCCCGCTTGAGATCCTCAGGGGAAACGCCGTGCTTCTTGCGGTAGGCCGAGGCCAGCTGCGCGAAGTTGCCGGGCGCCGAGCTGTTCGGGTTGACCATGTCGTTCAGCGGACCGCGGCCGCGCTGCGGCAGGCCGCCATAGCCGGTGTCCTTCAGCTTCTCGACGCCGACCGCGAGCGCGATGTCGGCGGCGCCGGAGGCCACGGCATAGACCGCGCCGCGGAAGGCCTCGGTGCCGGAAGCGCACATGTTCTCGACACGGGTCACGGGGATGTACGGCAGACGAAGGGCGGTCGCCAGCGGCAGCGCCGACTTGCCGACATGCACTTCCTCGATGGCCGTCGAGAACCACGCGGCGTCGATCTGGGACGTCTCGATGCCGGCGTCCTGGAGGCACTCTTCATAGGCCTCCATCATCAGGTCTTCGGCGTCGCAATCCCAGCGCTCGCCGAACTTGGAGCAGCCCATGCCGAGAATGGCTACCTTGTCGCGAATTCCTGACGGCATTGTCGTGTCCTCCCACCGTGGAAACAGAAGCTTGTCTCAACCTAGCATGAAATGGGGAGGCGTGAACAAAGTCAAATGCAGGGGGGCGTTGCGCCGCGCTCAGGTCGCCCGGCGCCCCGCCGGCCCCTCCTGCGCCGCCCGCTCGCCGCGCGCACGGCGCAGTTCGCCACCCGCGCGGCGGATGATCTGCACCGCCGAGGTCACGAACAGAGCGGCCATGAGCCCGGCGACGATCAGGTCCGGCCAGCCGGTCGACGAGCCCCAGACGCCCAGCGCCGCGATCATCACGGCGACATTGCCGATGGCGTCGTTGCGGCTGCAGAGCCAGACCGAGCGGACATTGGCGTCGCCGTCCCGGTACGCCAGCAGCAGCGCCACGCTGGCCAGGTTGGCCGACAGGGCCATGAAACCGACGACGCCCATGGTCGCGGCCTCCGGCGTGCCGCCGGCGAAGACGCCCCAGACGGTCGATCCCAGCACCCACAGTCCCATTGCCAGCAGGCTGATCCCCTTGGCCATGGCCGCGGTGGCGCGCACACGCAGCGACATGCCGATGACGAACAGCGAAATGGCGTAGGTCAGGGAATCGCCCAGGAAATCCAGCGCATCGGCCTGCAGCGCCAGCGAACCCGACATGCGGCCGGCGACGATCTCGACCGCGAACATCGCCGCGTTGATGGCGATCACCATCCAGAGTCGGCGGCGATAGCCCGGCGAAAGGCCTTCGAAGTCCTGTTCCCCGCCACAGCATCCGGCGCTCATCGGAACCTCCTTGATCGGTCCATGCGCCATACCTAATGTCTCTAGCAACTATAGCTTCAAGGGAAAATTCGATGCTCTCCATCGGAAATCTCGCCGAACGCACCGGCGTGAAGGTGCCGACCATCCGCTATTACGAGCAGATGGGCCTGCTCGACGCGCCCGAACGCTCCGCCGGCGGGCAGCGCCGCTACACGGAGGCCGAGCTGGAACGGCTGGCCTTCATCCGCCATTCGCGCGATCTCGGCCTCTCCATCGAGGCGATCCGGGAACTGCTCCGGCTCAGCCGGCACCCGGATGCGCCGTGCGAGGATGCGGACCGCATCGCCACCGAACACCTGGCCGGCGTGCGGGCGCGGATCGCCCGGCTGCAGCGCCTCGAGGGCGAACTGGAACGGATGGTTGCGCACTGCCGCAACGGCACGGTTGGCGAGTGCCGGGTCATCAGGGCATTATCCGATCATGAACTCTGCGCGGGCGAGCACTGAACGCCCGGGCAATCAACGAACAGCCGGCCCCGGGGGGAGAGACGAGCATGGATCTGCAATTCACCGACGAGGAGATCGCGTTCCGCGACGAGGTGCGCGCCTTCCTGAAGGAGAACATCCCCGCCGACATCAAGGAGCGGGCAAAGATCGGCTGGAACTATCTGCCGAAGGAGGACTACATCCGCTGGCAGAAGGCGCTCCACGACAAGGGCTGGATCGCGCCGGGCTGGCCGAAGGAGCATGGAGGCACCGGCTGGAACGCCGCCCAGCGCTTCATCTTCGAGGAGGAATGCGCCCGCGCCAACTGCCCGCGCGTGCAGCCCTTCGGCGTCACCATGGTCGGGCCGGTGATCTACACCTTCGGCAACCAGGCCCAGAAGGACCGCTTCCTGCCGCGCATCCTCTCCTCCGACGACTGGTGGTGCCAGGGCTATTCCGAGCGCGGCGCCGGCTCCGACCTGGCGGGCCTGGCGACGAAGGCGGTGCTGGACGGCGACCACTATGTCGTCAACGGCCACAAGATCTGGACCTCCGGCGCCCACCGCGCCGACTGGATGTTCTGCCTCGTCCGCACCTCGGCGGAAGGCAAGAAGCAGGAGGGCATCACCTTCCTGCTGATCGACATGACGACGCCCGGCATCGAAGTGAAGCCGATCATCTCCATGGACGGCTACAACAACCTCAACGAAGTCTTCTTCGACGACGTCCGCGTACCGGTGGAGAACCGCATCGGCGAGGAGAACAAGGGCTGGACCTACGCCAAGTTCCTGCTGGGCAACGAGCGCACCGGCATCGCCGGCATCGGCCGCTCCAAGTCCCGCCTGGCGGAGCTGAAGGACATGGCCCGCGCCGAACCAGACAACGGGGCCCAGCGCCTGATCGACGATCCGGGCTTCGCCGCGAAGCTGGCGCAGATCGAGGCCGACCTGAATGCGCTGGAAATGTACAACCTGCGCTGCCTGGCCGACACCGCGGCGGGCAAGCCGCCCGGCGCCGAGGCGTCGATGCTGAAGATCCGCGGCACCGAGATCGAGCAGGCGATCAACGAGACCATGGTCGAGGCGATCGCGTACTTCAGCGCCCCCTACGTCCATACCGGGCTGAACTGGCAGGGCAACGAGGAACCGGTCGGCCCGAAGCACGCCGACGGGGTGATGCCGGAGCACCTGCTGAAGCGCGCCGCCACCATCTATGGCGGCACCACGGAAGTGCAGAAGAACGTCATCGCCAAGGCCGTGCTCGGGCTTTGACCTGCCGTTTGCTTCTTGCCGCGGCCGCCATGCTGATGGCTGCCGTCTCCGCCGCGTCCGCCGAGACCGCGGCGCCGACCTACGCCGAAAGGTGCGAGGCCGCGAGCCATCCGGACTGGGCCTTCGGCGGGGAAGACACGCCGCTGCAGTACAGGCCGCTGTTCGGCTGCAGCGAGCGCTCCGGCCCGCGCCGGGACGCCGACCAGCAGTTCGTCGAGGAATTGAAGGCGAAGGGATTCTCGGACGCCCGGCTGGGCGAGGAACTGATCGGCATGGGCTGGAAATGGCTCGGCGCCGGACAGCTTCCGGCGGCGCTGAACCGCTTCAACCTCGCCTTCGAATACGCCCCGGACAATGGCGAGGTCTATCAGGGTATCGCCATCGTCATGGCCAACGCCGGGATGCCGCCGCGGGTGGCCGGCTACTGGTTCCGCCAGGCGGTCGAGGCGCCCGAGGGCCGCTCGGGCCGCTTCGCCGATTACGGCCAGTTCCTGACCATGCAGGGCGACTACGACGCCGCGCGGCCGCAGCTCGAGAAGGCGCTGGAGAAGGAACCCGGCCACGCCTGGGCGATGATGCACCTCGCCCACGGCTATTTCGAACAGGGCAAGGTCGAGGCCGGCTGTGGCATGGTGGAGCGGATCGCCGCGGCAGCGCCGCCGCCGGGCGGGGACGAGGCGCACTTCCGCGAACTGGTCGGCCACTGGCGCGACCGCGCCGCAAAGGCCGGCTGCGAGTAGGTATCGCCGGCCAGCGCGCGAGCCCCTTCCATCGGCCGTGATCTGTGCTAAATGCTACCGGCGAGTAGCCATTTGCACGAGGTTCAGGGGAGGACCGAGAAATGAGCGTTGCCGAAGACCGCGCCGCGCCCGCCCGCGCCGATCTGCGCTTCGCCGTCATCGGCGCCGGCATGTCCGGCATTCTGGCGGCGATCCGGCTGGAGGAAGCCGGCTTCCGGAATGTCGAGATCTTCGAGCGGGAATCGAAGCTGGGCGGCACCTGGCGCGACAATACCTATCCGGGGCTGAGCTGCGACGTGCCGAGCCACGTCTACCGCTACCGCTTCGCGCCGAATCCGGACTGGTCGTACCGCTTCTCGCCCGGTCCGGAGATCTGGGAGTATCTGAACCGCGTCGCCCATGACTACGGCATCGCCCAGCGCATCCGCTACAACACCGAGATCGCGCGCGCCGAGTGGGACGACGGCGTCTGGAAGGTCACGCCGAAGGGCGGCGAGACGGAGATCTTCGACATCGTCATCACCGCGACCGGCGTGCTGCGCGATCCCGTCTATCCCGACATTCCGGGCCTGGAGGACTTCGAGGGACCGATGTTCCACTCGGCCCGCTGGGACCACAGCCATGACTGGCGCGGCAAGCGCGTCGGCCTGATCGGCACCGGCTCCACGGCGATCCAGATCACGTCTGCGGTCGCGAAGGAGGTGGGCAAGCTGTCGCTGTTCCAGCGCACGCCGCAATGGGTCGTGCCGGTGGAGAACCCGGAAATCACCGAGCGCGAGCGGGAGGCCCTGCGCAAGGATCCCAAGCGCATGGACGACCTCTACGAGTTTCTGGCCGACCGCTTCCAGAACACCTTCGCGCGTGCCGTGGTCGGCGATAAGGAGGAGCTCGACAAGGTGGCGCAGGCCTGCGAGGAGCACCTGTCGACGGTGAAGGATCCGGAGCTGCGGCGGAAGCTCACCCCCGACTACCAGGTCGCCTGCAAGCGGCTGATCATGTCCGACACCTTCTATCGCGAGGTCCAGCGCGACACGGTCGATCTGGTGACCGAGAAGATCGAGCGCATCGAGCCGAACGGCGTGCGCACCGCCGACGGCCGCCTGCACGAACTGGACATGCTGGTCTGCGCCACCGGCTTCGAGGCTCACAAGTTCATGCGCCCGATGGAGGTCGTCGGCCGCGGCGGCCACACGCTGGAGGAAGAATGGTCGGAGGCCAACCGCGCCTATCGCTCGGTCGCCGTGCCGGACTTCCCGAACTTCTTCATGATGGTCGGGCCCAACAGCCCGATCGGCAATTTCTCGCTGATCATGATCTCGGAGATGCAGTTCGACTTCATCATGCAGCTCGTCGACCGCATCGCCAGCGGCGAGGCGCGCGAGGTCGAGCCGACCCGCGAAGCGACAAACCGCTTCAACAAGGCGATCCAGGACGCCATGGTGAACACCGTCTGGGTCTCCGGCTGTGCGAGCTGGTACCTGGACAAGAACGGCAACCCGGCGATGTGGCCCTGGGATTTCGAGCGCTTCGAGCGCGAGATGCAGGTGCCGGATCTCGGCGATTTCAGGCTGGTGGCATGAGCGGACTGCCCGAGACCACGATGCTGCTGCTGAACCGGGACGGTTCGCGGCTGGACCTGACGCTGAACAACCCGGAACGGCGCAACGCGCTTTCGGGGGAGATGGTGGACGAACTCCATCAGGTCCTCGACGCCATCGCGCCCGACCGCTCCATCCGCACCGTGGTCATGCGCGGGGCCGGCGGGATGTTCTGCGCCGGCGGCGACATCAAGGGCTTCAAGGCCGGCTTCCAGGCCGACGCCGACCCGAAGGCCATCGCCGCCTCCAACCGCACCTTCGGCGACTTCCTGATCAAGCTGAACAACCTGCCGCAGGTCGTCGTCATGCTGGTGGAGGGCGCGGCCATGGGCGGCGGCCTGGGGCTGGTCTGCGTCTCCGACGTGGCCATCGCAACCGCCGAAACCCGCTTCTCCATGACCGAGACCAGCCTCGGCATTCCGCCGGCGCAGATCGCGCCCTTCGTCGCCGAACGGCTGGGCGTCACCCAAGCCCGGCGGCTGATGCTGACCGGGGCGCGCTTCAAGGGCGAAACCGCGGCCGAACTCGGCCTGGTGCACTTCTGCGAGGCCGACACGGCGGCGCTGGAGGCGCGGCTGGACGAGGTGCTGGGCGAGATCGACCGCTGCGCCCCGGCCGCCAACGCGGCGACCAAGGACATCGTGCTGACCAGCCGCCGGGAACCGCTGGCGGCGACGCTGGACATGGCCGCCGACCACTTCGCGGCCTGCATGCTTTCCGACGAAGGCCGGGAGGGCGTCGGCGCCTTCCTGGAGAAACGCAAGGCGCGCTGGATCGAACGGCAGTAGCGCCGGGGGCCGCACCTTCCCCGCCGGCCATTGCCCTTTCTGTCGCGGCGGCTAAGCTCGGGACGGTCGGGATCGCAGGGGGAGCCAATGGACGATCTGCCGCTGGTCGGGATCCGCGTACTGGATCTCACACGCGTGCGCGCCGGACCGACGGCGGTGCGTCAGCTCGCCGACTGGGGCGCCGAGGTCATCAAGATCGAGGTGCCCGACAGCGCCGGCGGCGACGGCGGTCTGGGCGGCCCGCGCGAGGGGCCGGACTTCCAGAACCTGCACCGCAACAAGCGCTCCATGACGCTGAACCTGAAGGATCGGCGCGGCCGCCAGATCCTGCTCGACATGGCCCGCCAGGCCGACGTGGTCGTGGAGAACTTCCGCCCCGACGTGAAGAAGCGGCTGAAGATCGACCACAAGGCGCTGAAGTCGGTGAACGAAGGGCTGATCTACTGTTCCATCTCCGGTTTCGGCCAGGACGGCCCCTATGAGAAGCGCCCCGGGGTCGACCAGATCGCCCAGGGCATGGGCGGGCTGATGTCGATCACCGGACAGCCCGGCCAGGGGCCGATGCGCGTCGGTATTCCCGTCGCCGATCTGACCGCCGGCCTGCTGGCTGCCCAGGGCATCCTGATGGCTCTGATCCAGCGCCAGCGCACCGGCCGCGGCCAGTGGGTGCGTACCAGCCTGTTGCAGGCGCAGGTCTTCATGCTGGACTTCCAGGCCGCGCGCTGGCTGGTGGACGGGGATGTCGCCGGCCAGGTCGGCAACGAGCATCCGACCGGCGTGCCGACCAACGCCTGGGCGACCGCCGACGGCCATATCAACGTCGCCCCCGCCGGCGACCGCCTCTACACCCGCTTCTGCAATGCCGTAGGCGCGCCGGAACTGATCGAGCATCCCGATTTCGCCACCGGGGCGCTGCGCTACCGCAACCGCGCGGCGCTGAACGAACGCATCGCGGAAATCCTCGCCGGCCGGACCACCGCGGAATGGGTCGAGCTGCTGAACGCCGCCGGGGTGCCCTGCGGCCCGATCAACGCCATCGACGAGGTCTTCGAGGATCCGCAGGTGCGCCATCTCGGCATGGCGCGCCAGGTCGAGGACGACGGCGAACCGCTGAGCCTGGTCGGCCAGGCGATCGAGATGGATGACCGCCAGCCCCGCATCAGTCGCCGCGCCGGGGCCAAGGGCGCCGACACGGTGGCGATCCTGAAGGAAACCGGCTACGACGCCGAGACCATCGAGGGTTTCCGCCGCGACGGCGTCATCTGACGGGGAGAGGGATGCAGCTCAGCACGACGAAAATGAAGGCCGAGGCCCGCGACGGCGTCGGCTGGATCATCTTCAATCAGCCGGAAAAGCGGAACGCCGTCTCGGTCGAGATGTGGGCCGCGGTGCCGGAGATCATGGCCGCCTACGACGCCGACCCGGAGGTGCGCTGCGTCGTGCTCAAGGGCGCGGGCGAGCAGGCCTTCATCGCCGGCGCCGACATTTCGGAATTCGGCGAGAAGCGCAACTCGCCCGAAGCGACCAAGCACTACGACGCCGTCTCGGCCGAGGCGCACCGGGCGCTGGCGCTCTCGCCCAAGCCGACCATCGCCATGATCAACGGCTTCTGCATCGGCGGCGGCGTCGCCGTGGCGCTGTCGGCCGACATCCGCATCGCCGCCGACAATGGCCGTTTCGCGGTGCCCGCGGCGCGGCTGGGCCTCGGCTATGGCGCAGGCGGGCTGAAGCGGCTTATCGACGTGGTGGGCCCCGCCTTCGCCAAGGAGATCTTCTTCACCGCGCGCCAGTTCGACGCCGCCGAGGCGCTGGCCATGGGCCTGGTGAACCGCGTCGTCCCGGCCGCCGAGCTGGAGAGCTACGTGCTCGACTACGCCCGCCGCATCGCCGAGAACGCGCCGCTGACCATCCGCGCCGCCAAGATGACCATCGACGAACTGCTGAAGGACGCCGAGCGCCGCGACCTCGACGCCTGCGAGGCGGCGATATCGCAGTGCTTCGCCAGCGCCGATTATGCCGAGGGCCGCACCGCCTTCATGGAGAAGCGCAGGCCGCGTTTCCGAGGGGTGTAGGGCGGACCGGAAAGTCAGCGACTGTCGATGTCATCCCCGACGGCCCGCAGGGCCGCTCGGGGATCGGGTGAAGCAGGAATGCAGCAGTCCTTGGAGCTCGCGATGCCCGCGCGCCCAAGGGCGGCAGGCATGACACTGATCTTTCCGCCGTCCTTCACGCCTTCGCCGGTTTCGGCTCCCGGGGCAGGCCGAGGCCGCGCTCGGCGATGATGTTCTTCTGGATCTGCGCCGTGCCGCCGCCGATGATCAGCCCGAGATCGAACATGTAGCGGTACTGCCAGTTGCCGCCGTCACGGAGATAGTCGCCATCCTCGTAGAGCACGCCCAGTTCCCCCATCACGTCGATGGCCAGGGCGGCGAGCTGGTGGTTCAGTTCGCAGCCCTGCAGCTTCACGATCAGTCCCGCGATCCCCTTCGATTCCCCGCGCTGGGTCATGGTCATCAGCCTGAGCCCGTGGAACTTCATGGCGTGAACCTCCGCCTGCAGGCGAATCAGCCGGTCGCGGAAGACCGGGTTGTCCATCACCCGGTAACCGTCGACGGTTTCGGTCTCCATCAGACGGATGATGGCGCCGAGCCGGTTCAGCCCGGCGTTCGGATCGCCCAGCATGCCGCGTTCGTGGGTCAGCACCGCGTTGGCCACCTGCCAGCCCTGGCCGCGTTCGCCGACGATCTGATCCACCGGCACGCGGACATCGGTGAAGAAGACCTCGTTGAAGGTGGCCGAGCCGGTCATCGTCGTTAGCGGCCGGACCTCGATGCCCGGCGTCGCCATCGACAGCAGCAGGAAGGAGATGCCGCGGTGCTTCTGCGCCTCCGGCTCGGTGCGGACGAGGGCGAACATCATGTCCGCCTCCTGCGCCGTCGAGGTCCAGATCTTCTGGCCGTTGATGACGAAATGGCCGTCCTCGATCGTCGCCGAGGTGCGCAGGCTGGCGAGATCGCTGCCCGCCCCCGGTTCCGAATAGCCCTGGCACCAGACCACCTCGCCGCGCAGAGTCGGGCCGATCCATTGCCGCTTCTGCTCTTCCGTCCCCAACTCCAGCAGCGTCGGCACCAGCATGGAGATGCCCTGACTGGCGATGCCGCCCGGCACGCCGGCGGCGGCGAACTCCTCCGCGATGATGCGCGATTTCAGGATGTCCGGCTCGGCGCCATAGCCGCCATACTCGGCGGGGATGGTGCGCGCGGCGTAGCCGTGTTCGATCAGCGTCTTCTGCCAGGCCAGCCGCTTCGGGTCGCGCGGATCCCGCGTACCCCGCGGCGCCTCGCCGCCGCGTTCGCTGAGGAAGGCGCGCACCGCCTCGCGGAAGGCCTCGTATTCGGGGCTGAGGTTCAGTTCCATTCCGCTCTCCCTGAATGAAGCCCCTGGACTTGATCCAGGGGCCCAGCGAACAGAAAGACTGGGTCCCGGGGTCAAGCCCCGGGACGACAGATCGGATTCACTTCGCCTGCCAGACCGGCTCGCGCTTCTCGATGAAGGCGCGGGGGCCTTCCTTGTAGTCTTCCGTCTTCGACAGCTCCTTCATCGACGCGGCGCTGGCGGCCCAGAGCTGATCGTCGGTGTCGGTGAGCGCGCGTTCGGTGATCTTCTTCGCCGCCTGCACGGCCAGCGGCGCGTTGGCGGTGATGCGGCCGGCGAGCGCCAGCGCCTCGTCCATCAGCTTCGCCTGCGGCACGACCTTGTTGACCAGGCCGAGCTCGTAGGCCCGGGCGGCCGGGATCGGATCGCCGGTCAGCATCAGCTCCATGCCGACGGCGGGGCCCACCGCGCGCGGCAGGCGGAAGAGCCCGCCGGCGCCGGGGATCAGGCTGCGCTTGACCTCCGGCACGCCGAAGACCGCCTCCTCGGCGGCGACGCACATGTCGCAGGCCAGCACGATCTCGCAGCCGCCGGCCAGCGCCGCGCCATTGGCGGCGGCGATCAGCGGCTTGGTGCGATCGCGCTTGACCAGGCCGGCGAAGCCGCCGCGGTCGGTCCAGAGCTCGTTGCCCTTGCCCGCCGAGACCGCCTTCAGGTCCGCGCCGGCGGAGAAGACCTTGCCCGAGGAGGCGATGATGCCGACCCAGAGCTCGCGGTCGTCTTCCAGCTCGTCGATCGCCGCCTCGATGCCGCGGGCGACCTCGCCGTTGACGGCGTTGCGCGCCTCGGGACGGTTCAGCGTGATGATCAGGATGTGTTCGCGGCGTTCGGTCTCGACGACGGCCATGGATGTTCCCTCCCCGGTATGTCCGCCGGCCATGATGACGCCGCGCGCGCGCCAGGTCCATCCATGCGGGCCGGGCGGCGGGTCCGCGCAGGAAGGGCTTGAACGCAGGCCACCCCCTGGACGATGCTTGACGCAAAGGTCAGTCGGGGAGGAAGGCCATGAAGTCGCCCATCTGCGAGATGCTGGGCATCGAGTTCCCGCTGCTCGCCTTCAGCCATTGCCGCGACGTCGTCGTGGAGGTTTCGAAGGCCGGCGGCATGGGCGTGCTGGGCGCCGCCGGCATGTCGGCGGAGAAGCTGGAGCAGGAACTCGCCTGGATCGATGCCCATATCGGCGGCCGGCCCTATGGCGTCGACCTGATCGTGCCGACGAAATTCGCCTCCAAGGGCCAGACCACGAAACCGGGCGAGAGCGTCTCCAAGGTGCCGGAGGAGCACCGCGCCTTCGTGCGCGACTTGCTGCAGAAGCACGGCATCGATCCGTCCACCATCGTCACCGAGGAACGGCTGAGCCGGGGCACCCGGCTGGGCGACAACATGGGCGACCAGGGCGCGGGCGCGTTGCTGGACGTCTGCTTCGCCCACCCGATCCGGCTGATCGCCAACGCGCTGGGCACGCCGCCGCCCTACATGACCGAGCGGGCCAAGAGGGAAGGCGTGCCGGTCGCCGCGCTGGTCGGCGCGAAGGAACACGCCATCAAGCAGGTCGAGGCCGATGTCGACATCCTGGTGGTCGCCGGCGGCGAGGCCGGGGGACATTGCGGCGATGTCTCGACCCTGGTGCTGGTGCCGGAAATCGTGCAGGCGGTAAAGCCGATCCGCGACGTGCCGATCCTGGCCGCCGGCGGCATCGTCACGGGCCGGCAGATGGCGGCCTGCATGGCCATGGGCGCCGACGGGGCCTGGACCGGCTCGGTCTGGCTGACGACCACGGAGGCCGAGACCTCGCCCGTGGTGAAGGAGAAGTATCTCGCCGCCGGCAGCCGCGACACCATCCGCTCCAAGGCCAGGACGGGGAAATACTCGCGCCAGCTCCGTTCCGCCTGGACCGACGCCTGGGAGGCCGAAGGCGCGCCGGCGCCCTTGCCCATGCCCTACCAGTCGATCATCACGGAGCCTGTCATGGGCCGGGTGACGCGGCTCGCCGAAGGCGGCCACGAGGGCGCAAAGCAGCTCGCCTCCTACTTCGTCGGCCAGGGCGTCGGGATGATGAACGAGACGCTCGGCGCCGGTCAGGTCGTCCAGGCCTTCAAGGAGGACTTCCTCGGCGCCTGGGAGCGGATGACGGGGCTGTTCGACGAATGACGGATTCCCGGACGGCGCGCGGGGGCCGGCCGGGCTGGCCCGCGCACCTGCTGAATCATGATCGGGCGCGGGTCGACGGCGGGCTGGCCGGCCCGGCCATCCCCAGCCCGCCTGTTCCCTCATGACTCTCCCCCTCGCGCCCCTGCACGAGGCCGTCGCGGCCGCCCTGCCCGACCGGGAGGCGATCGTCTTCCGCGACCGGCGGCTGACCTATGCCGAGGTCGCCGAGCGCTCCCGGCGGCTGGCCAACTTCCTGCTGGACCAGGGCATCACGATCCACCGCCCGCGCCGGGAGCTGGAGAACTGGGAGTCGGGGCAGGATCACGTCGCGCTCTACATGTTCAACTGCAACGAATACGTTGAAGCCCTGCTCGGCGGCTACAAGGCGCGCGCCGTCCCCTTCAACGTCAACTACCGCTATGTCCGCGAAGAGCTGGAATACCTGCTGAACGACGCCGACGCGAAGGCGATCGTCTATCATGGCTGCTTCGCGCCGGTGGTCCGGGAGGTGCTGGCCGACGTGCCGACCTGCCGGCTGCTGATCCAGGTCGACGACGGCTCGGGCCAGCCGCTGCTGGACGGCGCCTACGACTACGAGGCGGTGCTGGCGCAGAGCTCGCCGGGACCGACCGGCCAGACCTGCGAACCGGACGACCTGTTCATCCTCTATACCGGCGGCACCACCGGCATGCCCCGGGGCGTGCTCTGGCGCCAGGCCGACGCCTATCTCAGCCAGATGGGTGGACGTCATGACGGCGTGCACGAGACCGGCAGCCTGGATGAAGCGGTCGAGCGCGCCGTGAACAAGAAGCGCTACACCATCTTCCCGTCGCCGCCCTTCATGCACGGGGCGGGCAAGTACCTGGCGCTGAGGACCCTGTTCGAGGGCAACACGCTGCTGATCCAGAGCGTCACGGACCGCTTCGATCCGGCGGACGTGCTTTCGCTGGCCGAGAAGGAGCGGGCCAATCTGATGCTGGCCATCGGCGACGCCTTCGGCCGCCCGCTGCTCGACGAGCTCCGCCGCAAGCCCTACGACACCACCAGCCTGAAATTCGTCACCAACACCGGGGCGATCATGTCGAAGGGCGTGAAGGCCGGCCTGATGGAGATGATCCCCGGCCTCACCATCATCGATTCGCTGGGATCGTCGGAGACGGGTATCCAGGCGCAGAACGTCACCGGCGCGAAGGCGGGCGTCCAGAAGGGCGACTTCCGCACCATGGCCGACACGCGGGTGATGGCGGAGGATCGCAGCCGCTTCCTCGAGCCCGGCGAACCGGAAACCGGCTGGCTCGCCATCGGCGGGCGCGTGCCCTACGGCTATTACGGCGACGAGGCCAAGACGAGGGAGACCTTCCCCGAGATCGACGGTGTCCGCTACGTCATCGGCGGCGACAAGGTTCGACTGCTGGAGAACGGCGAGATCGCGTATTTCGGCCGCGACTCCGTGACCATCAACTCGGGCGGAGAGAAGATCTTCGCCGAGGAGGTCGAGGAGGCGCTGAAGCACCATCCGGCCGTCGCCGACGTGCTGGTCGCCGGACGGCCCAGCGAACGCTGGGGCCAGGAGGTGGTGGCGCTGGTGCAGCTCGCCAATGGCGCGGCCCCGGACCCGGCGGCGCTCAACGCCGAGGCGGCGAAACACATCGCCCGCTACAAGCTGCCCAAGGCCTTCCGCTTCGTGGATCAGGTGGGGCGCTCGGCCAATGGCAAGCCGGACTATCGCTGGGCGAAGGAACAGGCGGAGGGCGCGGCATGAGCGAAGACCTGACACCGGTCCTGATCGGCGTCGGCCAGGTGACCGACAAGGGCCGCGACCTGGATGACCTGCCGGGGCCGGTGGGCCTGATCGAACAGGCGGTGCGGCGCGCCTTCGCGGACGCCGGCATCGGCGCGGAGCGGGCGGGCGATCTCGATCTGATCGCCGTGGTCCGGTCCTTCCGGGAATCGACGCCCAACACGCCCGCCTCCGTGGCCCGGCGGCTGGGTGCGGAGAACGCGCTCTGCCGGCTGATGCCCAATGGCGGCAACGGCCCGCAATATCTGGTCAACCGCTATGCCGAGACGATCGCGAAGGGCGAGAACCGCTTCGTCCTCTTCGCCGGCGCGGAGGCCAAGGACAGCGTGCGGCGGCTGAAGAAGGCCGGCCGGCCCATCGACTGGGCGGAGCCGCCGGAAACCGAGGCCGAGTTCCTGGTGCCCGAGCCGAAGATGGCGAGCGGCTACGAGACCGCGCACGGGGTCTGGCTGGCCGCGCACGTCTATCCGATGTTCGAGAACGCCTACCGCCACCACCTGGGCCGGGGCATTGCCGAGCATCAGATGGCCATGGGGCGGCTGTTCGAACGCTTCACCGAGGTTGCGGCGGCGACGCCGGGCGCCTGGTTCCCGGTGAAGCGCTCGGCGGCGGAGATCGCGACGCCGGGACCGGACAACCGCTTCGTCGGCTGGCCCTACACCAAGTTCATGAACGCCATGAACCATGTCGACCAGTCGGCGGCGATCCTGATGACCAGCCGCGGTTTCGCCCGGGAGATGGGCGTGCCCGAGAACCGGCTCGTCCATCTGCACGGCTGCGCCGACACCAACGAGCCGCTGCTTGTCTCGGAGCGGCAGACCTATCACGACTGCCCCGCGATCCGGATGATGGGCCGCAAGGCGCTGGAGATGGCCGGAACCGACATCGGGGCGATCGATCATTTCGATCTCTATTCCTGCTTCCCCGTGGCGGTCGAGATCGCCCGCGACGAGCTTGGCGTCCCGGCGGACGATCCGCGCCCGCTCACCGTGACCGGCGGCCTGCCCTATCACGGCGGCGCGGGCAACAACTACGTCATGAACTCCATCGCAGCGATGGCCGACAGGGTCCGCGCCCGGCCGGGCTCGAAGGGCATGGTCACCGCCAATGGCGGCTTCCTGACCAAGCACGCCGCCGGCATCTACTCGACCGAGCCCTCGCCGGCCCATGACGGCCGCGGCTGGCGCCGCGAGGACCCGGCGGTCTACCAGGCCGAACTCGACGCGCTGGCGACGCCGCCGGTGGTCAAGGCGGCCGAGGGCGACGCGGTGATCGAGACCTACACGGTCGCCTTCGGCCGCGGCGGCGAGCCCGAGGCCGGCATCCTGTTCGGCCGTCTCGGCAACGGCACCGATCCCATGGCCCCGCGCTTCATCGCCAACACGCCGCCCGATCCGGACCTGCTCCGCGCCATGACCGAGGAGGATTTCATCGGCCGGCGCGGCAAGGTGGCCAATGCCGACCGGCGCAATACCATGACGTTCTGAACGCCACGCATACGAACAAATCCGAAGGGGACGAAATCGATGAAGATCTTCCACGCACCCAACAGCCGCTCGCTGCGCATCGTCTGGCTGTTCGAGGAACTCGGCCTGCCCTACGAGCTGGAGAAATTCAAGCTGGGAGACCCGGCGATGCGCTCGGCCGAGTACCGCCGCGTCCACCCGATGGGCCGCGTGCCCGCGCTGGAGGACGGCGACGTGACGCTGTTCGAATCCGGCGCCATCGTCGAATACGTGCTGGCGCGGCACGCTCCGGGCAAGCTGAAGCCGGCCGTGGATTCCCCGGATTTCCCGGCCTATCTGCAGTGGTTCAACTATGCCGAAGGCATGCTGATGCCGCCGGTCAACACCATCGTGGTGGAAACCATGTTCCTGCCCGAGGAAAAGCGGAACCAGACCAATGTCGACCGCGCGAAGAAGCTGCTCGGCAACATGCTGACGGCGATCGACGGCGCCCTGGCGGACCGGGAATACCTGGCCCGGGAGTTCTCGGGCGCGGACATCATGACCGGCCACGCCACCATCGTCGGTTCGCGGCTGGCCGGCGATGTCAGCCACCTGCCCAACGTCACCGCCTATGTCGAGCGGCTGAAGGCGCGCCCGGCGCTGCAGAAGGCCTACGAGGCGTAGTCGGAACAGGCAGGCGTTTCCGGTTGGCGCGCGAGGGTTGGCATGGCCGGCTCGCGCGCCTTCCGAATTCGGGAGACGGCGGGCTGGCCGACCCAACCAGCCCCAGCCCGCCTGCCCTTCGTCAAACTCCGAACAGGTCGTTCAGCGTCAGCACCTTGTGGACGGCGGTGACGGTCGCGGCGGGAAGCTCGAAGGTGCCGGCGGGATTGTACTGTTCCAGCACCACGCGGTCGGCGTCGCGGCGCACGAGGCGCTTGCAATAGGCCTCGACGTCCTCGTCCTCGCCGCCGACCTGGACCACGACATAGTCCCCGGCGCGGGCCGGGCGGCGGCCCGAGACATAGACGAGTTCCCCGTCCTCGAAACGCGGCGCCATGGAATCGCCCACGACGTAGATGGCGTAGATGTCGACCGCGGTCGCCACGCCGGGCGGACGGCGCACATGATCGATCGGCGCGCCGGCATGAAGCTGGAAGGCGCCCTGCAGGCTGCCGGCCGCGGTGCCGAGCACGGGCACGTCCGCCGGCATTCCGCGGCGCGGCGGCAGGGCGGGATCGCCGGCGTGGGCGGATTCTGCGTCGCCGGGATTCTCGGGCGGCGGCGCCACCGGGCCGCGCCCCGTCGCCAACCACTCGAACGAGCAATCGAGCACGTGCGCCAGCTTCTCCAGCGTGTCGCGCCGGGGATTGCGCGACCGGCCGCGGCGAATGTTGCGGATGATCTCCGGCCGTCCCGCTGCCAGCATGGAGGCGCGGTAATCGGTCAGCCCCCGGGCCCGCAGCCGGTCGTCGATCCTGTCGAGAAGTTCCTGATTCATGCTGTCAATATGCCACTATTGCCCCGGCATTTCCAGTAACAATACCGATTTAATCGACCTTTTCGCAGTTGCAGCATTAGCCTAAGCTTAACGAACTGCATGATAACGTTCCCTTTCCCGGCATGATCAGGTCCAGAGGGGATTCCGGCGAGTTGATCGATCCGTCCGTAATTGATACCGCGTGGCTGGTGCTGGCCGCGGCCCTGGTTTTCCTGATGCAGGCCGGCTTCTGCGGCCTGGAATCGGGCTTCGTGAGAGCCCGCAACACGATCAACGTCGCCGCCAAGAACCTGATCGATTTCTGTATTGCGGGCTGCCTGTTCTGGGCCGTGGGCTTCGGCCTGATGTTCGGCGAGAGCGAAATCAGCGCAGCCGGCGTCGAAAACGGCTGGCCGGCGGCCTTCTTCCTGTTCCAGCTGATGTTCTGCGGCACCGCCGTGACCCTGGTTTCGGGCGCCGTGGCCGAGCGCATCCGCTTCGGCGGCTATGCCGTGCTGGCGATCCTCGTTTCCGGCTTCATCTATCCTTTTGCCGGGTCCTGGGCCTGGGCCGGTCTCGACGGCGGCGAAGCCGGTTGGCTGGCGGATATGGGTTTCGTCGATTTCGCCGGCTCGACGGTGGTGCATTCCGTCGGCGGCTGGGTGGCGCTGGCCGCCGTGCTGGTCATCGGACCCCGGCACGGCCGCTTCGACCGGGGCGCCGCGCCGCCGCAGCCCGACAGCCTGCCGCTCGCCTCCCTCGGCCTGCTGTTCCTCTGGTTCGGCTGGATCGGCTTCAACGGCGGCTCCGTGCTCGCCATGAACGGCGCCGTGGCGCCCATCATCGTCAACACCATGCTGGCGGCCTGCGCCGGCGGTCTCGCCGCTGTCGCCTGCTCCCGGGCGATCTTTGGCCGCCCGCGCATCGACGGGCTGATCAACGGCGTCCTGGGCGGCCTGGTGGCGATCACGGCGGGCGCGGACGTGGTCGGCCCCACGGGGGCGCTCGCCATCGGCGCGCTGGGCGGCATGATCATCACGCCGTCCACACTGCTGCTGGCCCGCCTCAGGATCGACGACGCGGTCGCCGCGGTGCCGGTGCATCTGTTCGCCGGCATCTGGGGCACGCTGGCCGTCGCGCTGTTCGGCGATCCCGAGATGCTGGGCCGGAGCTGGACGGAACAGCTCCGCATCCAGGCGATCGGCGTCGCCGCCTATGGCGGATTCACCTTTGCCGTCTCGCTCACGGCGATCTGGGCGCTGTCGCGGGTCATGCGTCTGCGGGCGACCGCCACCGAACAGCAGATCGGCCTCAACGCCTCCGAGCACGACGCCTCCTCGGCCGCCCACGACCTAGCGCTGGCGATGGAGGAGCGTTTCCGCAGGGGAGATGTCGGCGAATCCGTGCCCGTCGAGATCGGCAGCGACGTCGAGATCGTCGCCCGCCAGTACAACCGCGTGGCCATGCGGGTGAAGAGCGACACGGCCCGGCTGGAGAAATCGGTCGAGGAACTGGCCGTCGCCCGCGACGAGGCCGAGGCCGCCAACCGCGCCAAGTCGGCCTTCCTGGCCAACATGAGCCACGAGCTGCGCACCCCGCTCAACGCCATCATCGGCTTCTCCGAGATCATGGTGAAGCAGACCTTCGGCGCGCTCGGCAACGACCGCTACAGCGACTACGCCGGCGATATCCATGGCGCGGGCACGCACCTGCTGGGCATCGTCAACGACATGCTGGATCACACCTCGATCGAGGCCGGCAAGGTGGACCTGAACGAACGGGAGATCGACCTGGGACAGATCACCGAGACGGTGACCCGGAGCGTCCGCCCGATCGCCGACCGCTCCGGCGTCAACCTGCGCGCCGACAACGATCCCGACCAGCCGCTGTTGTCGGGTGACGAGCGGATCGTGCGCCAGATCCTGCTCAACCTGATCAACAACGCCATCAAGTTCACGCCCCAGGGCGGCCGCGTCGAGGTGGTCACCCGCCTGGAGCCGGACAACCGCCTAGCCATCGTCGTCACCGACACCGGCATCGGCATGGACCGCAGCGAGATCGCGCGGGCGATGGAACCTTTCGTGCAGCTCAACGAGGACTACAACAAGACCCATGGCGGCACGGGCCTGGGCCTGCCGCTGGTCAAGTCCATGGTCAAGCTGCACGGCGGCACGCTGACCATCGATTCCATGAAGGACCACGGCACGACGGTCATCGTCCGCTTCCCCGCCGCTCGCACCATCGCCGCCGCCGAAGCGGCGGATTAGGGTCAGAGCTGGCCTGGCGACCTACGCCGCCATTCTCAGGGCATCGACCTCGCCGCCGATCTCCAGGTCCTTCAGCCGCGGCAGCACGGTTTCGGCGAAACACTTCATGTTCTCGCGCGCCATCTCGTGCGGCATGCCGCCATAGGAGAACGAGCACATGAAGCCGGCGCAGTCCGTCAGGTCCTGATATTCGCGCATCTTCTCGTAGACGGCGTCGGGCGTGCCCCAGACCTGCAGATCCGCCAGGAAATTGCAGAACGCGTCGACGCCGTGCTTCTTGATGTTCTTCGCCAGGCCGCCGTAGTACTCGTAGCCCTTGATGTCGGCCAGCCCCTCGTTGTGGAACTCGTAGTGTTCCAGGGCCGAGCGCGAATAGCCGCGGATGTAGTTCCTGTGCATCTCGTCGGCGACGGACGCGTCCGGATGGGTCGCCGTGAAGCAGGCCACCAGCGGGCGGGGCGCCTCGGCGCCGTTGTTCTCCTCGCGGTAGATCTCGCGGTACATGTTCAATTCTTCGACCGTCTTGTCCCAAGGCTTCTGGGCGATGATCATCACCCCGATGCCGAGACGCGCCATGATCCGCGCCGATTCCGGGCTGACGGCGGAAGCGTAGGTGCGGCCCTTGAAGGTCTGGAACGGGGCGGGGCGGATTTCCTTCGCCGGCTGCTTGTAGTGCTTGCCGTCATACCGGATCACGCCGGTCTCGAGCGATTCCAGGATGGCCTCGGCATACTCCACGAAATGCTCGCGGCTGTGCCCCATCTCGCGGCGAAAGCCCTCGAACTCGATCCGCCCCAGGCCGCGGCCGACGCCCAGAATGGCGCGCCCGTTCGAGACGTGATCGAGCACGCTCACCTCCTCGGCGATCCGCACGGGATCATGCCAGGGCAGCACCATGACCATGGAGCCGAGACGGACATGCTTCGTCCGGCCGGCCATGTAGGTGAGGAACTGCGCCACGTTCGGGCACATGGTGTAGTCGTCGAAGTGGTGCTCGGCCGACCAGACGGACTGGAAGCCCATGGGCTCCGCCTGCTCGGCCATGCCGACCTCGTGAGCCCAGACCTCCCGGTCCGACATGCCCTCGATCTTGTTCTGGAAAAACGTGGTCATTCCGACGTGCATGCTGTCCTCCCCAGGCGTTGCTCGGCTTGTCGTCGGGGAAGTGTAACATCGCAGGCCGCCGGGCGGCGAACCGTTCAGCCGGGCAGCGCCCCTGCAAAATCCACAATGGCCTGCGCCAGCCGCTCGGGCCGCTCCGCCGGCACCAGGTGGCCGCAGTCGGGCCAGTCGATATGGCGCGCGTCGGCAAACAGCTCGCGCAGGCGCTCCACCACCGCCTCGTCGTAGAACAGCCGGTCGCAGAGTCCCGTAACCGTCAGCACCGGCAGCGTCAGCGCGGCCCAGTCGACGTTCCAGTCGGTGTCCGCCTGGGTGGCCATCAGCCGGAAGTGGCCCGAGGACGGGTCCTCCGGCGTGTAGTCCGTGGTCTGCAGGTGGTTCGGACGCTGCGCCTCGACGAACTCCGGATTGGTCAGCAGCGGCAGCATCATGTCCAGCAGCAGGGGGAACCCGCCGACCTTCACCGCATGGAACGTGGCATCGTTGATCCAGCGCAGCCGCGGCCCGATCTCGCGCAGCGTGTTGAGCAGGATCAGCCCCGCAGCCGGCGCGCCCTCGAGGATGGCCCGGGCGGCGTAGAGCCCGCCGATGGACAGGCCGCAGTACACCGGACGCGGCGGCGCCACCGCCTCGATCAGCCGCCGGAGATCCGCGACGATCAGGTCATCGCTGAACGCGATATCCCCGGAGAAGGGACTGTCGGCCTGGCCGCGGAAGTTGTAGCAGAGCGTGCCCAGCCCCACCGCGCGGCAGGCGGGCGCAACGTGGCCCTGCCAGGCGGCTGTGCTGCCGGTCAGCGCGTTGACGAAGACGATCGTCGGCCGGCCCTGCCGGGGCGGCTCGTATTCGTAGTGGAGTCCGTCTCCGGACCCGATTTCCAGCACCGCCATGATAACGCTCCCCGAAGCCCTGAATCCCTGCCGACGCAATACAGCCAACGGCGCGAACGGCCAACAGCCAATGGCGGGGGTCAGCCTCCCGGCAGCATCGCCTCCACCGCCTGGCGTATCTCGGCCGACATCGGCTCCACCCGGCTGGGCCAGTGGCCGGCGATGCGGCCTGCGCCGTTGATCAGGTACTTGTGGAAGTTCCAGCGCGGCAGACCCTGCCGGCCCAGCTCCGCGCCGATCCAGCGGTAGAGCGGGTGCGCGTCCGGGCCGCGGACCGTCTGCTTCTCGGTCAGCGGGAAGTCGATGGCGAAGTTGACCTCGCAGAACTCCTTGATCTCGGCCGCCGAGCCGGGCTCCTGATTGCCGAAATCGTTCGACGGTACGCCCAGCACCACCAGGCCCTGATCCCGGTAAGCGTCGTAGAGCGCCTGAAGCCCGTCATATTGCGGGGTGTAGCCGCAGAAGGAGGCTGTATTGACCACCAGGACCGGCTGGCCGCGATACTGCGCCAGGGGCAGGTCGGCGCCGTCGATGGCGCGGAAGGTGAAATCATGCGCAGTCTCGGCCCGCGCTTCGCGGCCGCCGAGGACGAGACAGGCGAGGGCCAGGGTCGCCGCCAGGACGACGACGATATGACGTGTCTTCATGATGCGCATGGCCGGCCTCCCCCCGCTCATTGCCGCCGTTAACCGAACCAAAAGGATTCTGGTTAACGATCGGTGCAGTATACGCCATTCGGGAAGAAGCGGATCCCATGCCCTTCGCCGCGCTTTCGATGTTCCACGCCGCGAGCGTCCTGTTCGCCGCCGCCGCCGCCGTGGCCGCCTTCAACCTGGTGCCGGACGCCGGGGTGAACGAGGCCGCGTTCGTCGGCCTGTGCGTGCTGCTGCTGGGGGTCACCCTGGCCGAAGGAGCGGCGCGGCGCATGGAGCGCCGCACGCTGATGGAGCGAATCGACCTGGAACGCCGCGAACGCGAGGCCCAGTACCGCACCGTGGCCATGCTGACCTCCGAAATCGAGACCCTGCAGCAAAGCCGCGACAAGGGCGAACTGGTCGCCGAGATGCGGCTGGTCCGCTCCCAGCTGTCGCGGCTGAAGGAGCGCGCCGAGGAGACCGGCCGGCCCGCCGCCATCCCGTTGCCGGCGCCGGCGCCGCCGCTGACGGGGCAGCTGCTGCTGGAGGCGACGACCGAGGCGCTGCGGGAGAACCGCATCGATCTCTACCTGCAGCCGGTGGTGCGCCTGCCGCAGCGCCGCACCGTGTTCCACGAATGCCTCACCCGTCTGCGCGACGGCGCGGACCGCATCATCACGCCCGACCAGTACATGCCGATCGCCGAGGACCGCGGTCTGGTCAACGCCATCGACAACCTGTCGCTGTTCCGCTGCGTCCAGACCCTCAAGACCCGGCGGGGCCCGGACATGGCCGGCATCGGCTTCTTCTGCAACCTGTCGCCGGCGACGCTGGACGACGACGAATTCTTCGACCAGTTCACCGAGTTCCTGGCCGGCAACCGCGACCTCGCCGACCGCATCGTCTTCGAGATCGAGGCGGCGCGGCTGCTGGACGCCGGCGGGCGCATGCAGGCCAATCTCGACGCGCTGAGGCGGCTCGGCTTCCGCCTGTCGGCCGATCACGTCACCAGTCTCGACATGGACCTGAACGAGATCGCGGCGCGCGGCGTCGCCTTCATGAAGATCGACGCCGGGCCGCTGATCGGCGACGCCTCCATGAGCGCCGGCGCGGTCCGCGAGCGGCTGCAGGCGGCCCGCACCACGCTGATCGCCTCGATGGTGGAAAGCGAGGACCAGGTCGTCGAACTCGTCGACGCCGAAATCGGCCTCGCACAGGGGTACCTGTTCGGCGAACCCCGTCCCATGCGCCCCGACGCCTGAACGCTCAGATCAGCGCGCCGAGATAGACCCCGCACGCCAACGCGCCGAGGACGGCGCGACCCGCATGCAGCCGCCCCCAGCGGCCAACCATCGCCCGTAGTTCATCTTCGTCCGACGGGTTCGGCGTCGCCATCAGGCGTTTGTTCAGCGGCATGATGGCCAGCAGCGTGTAGGGCCAGTTGGCCAGGATCAGCGCCGCGCCGGCCAGCCAGCGCCAGTCGCCGGAGTTCCGCCACGCCCACAGACCGAGCAGGCCGGAAAGGACGGCGAGGCTCGCCTGCATGGCGAAGCCGCGCTCGTAGCTCGGCTTCCACTGGGCCAGCAGCGCCGGTCCGTCGAGCCGGAGCCGCGCCGGCTGCTCGGCGACGAGGATGTAGACGGCCGCCCCGGCAAAAAGGGCGGCAGCGAGGAGGGCGAACTGTCCGGTCGGCATGTCGATCTACTCATTCTATTTGACAACATATTGCCATATCGGTAATTGATTGTCACATGAATGACAACGGCCATGATCCCGGCGGCGGCACCCTGACCGCGCTGATCCTGGAAACCTTCCGCTTCAATGGTGCGCTGCTGCAGGCCGGTGACCGTCTGGTGGGCGATCTCGGCCTGACCAGCGCGCGCTGGCAGGTGCTGGGCGCCATCGCCCAGGCCGACTCGCCGGAGCCGGTGGCGCGGCTGGCCCGCAAGATGGGACTCGCCCGCCAGGGCGTGCAGCGGATCGTCAACGAACTGGCGGCGGAGGGGCTGGCCGAGTTCCGCCCCAACCCGCATCACCGGCGCGCACGGCTGGTGACGCTGACGGCAGCCGGGGAAGCCGCCTACGCCGCCGCTTCGGCGCGACAGGCGCCCTGGGCCAACGACCTTGCGCGCGGCCTGCCCCCGGGGGAGATCGACACAGCGCGAGCCCTGCTGCAGCGCATGCGGGCAAGGCTGGAGGAGAGACGGGAAGAACCGTGAACGCTTCCTTTCGGAGCCATGCGCCAGATGCATGACGCCGCAGGAAAGGTGTTCATTGTGCACCTGCGAAATGACGCTACCTTCCCATGTCATGAGCGAGTTGTCCGTCCGCCCCGTCAGCGCCCTTCCGATCGAGCCCCGCGCCGGCATGGACCCGACCCTGAAGGGGATCGGGTTCTACTGCCTGGCGCTGATCCTGTTCGTCGGCATGGGCACCACCGCGAAATGGCTGTCGACCATCTATCCGGTCGAACAGGTGATCTGGGGCCGCTACTTCTTCCACGTGCTGCTGATCATGATGCTGTTTCCGACGCGCATCCTCTCGCTGTTCCGGACGAAGCGGCTGGGCCTGCAGATCACCCGTTCCGTGGTCGTTTTCATGGCCACCGCCTTCGGCTTCACTTCGCTCAGCATGATGCCCATGGCCCAGGTCTCGGCGATCGGCTATGTCGCGCCGCTCATCGTCACGGGCCTGTCGATCCTGATCCTGAAGGAGAAGGTCGGGCCGCGCCGCCTGGCCGCGGTTCTGGTCGGCTTCCTCGGCGTCTTCGTCATCCTGCGGCCCGACCAGGCCGATTTCTCCTGGTGGTCGCTGCTGCCGCTGGCCATGGCGGCCTGTTACGCGACGTTCATGATCATGACCCGCATGATCCGGGGCGCCGCGCCGCAGATGAACTCGCTGTTCTACACCGCGATCGTCGGCGCCGTGGTCGCGACGATCCCGCTGCCCTTCATCTGGCAGACGCCGGAGCCCTGGCACTGGCTGGCCTTCGCGGCCATGGGCCTGATCGGCGGCACCGGCCATTTCCTCATGATCCGCGCCTTCGAGCAGGCCGAAGCCTCGGCCATCGCACCCTTCGTCTACACCGAACTGATCTGGGCGATCGCTGCGGGCATGCTGATCTTCGGCGACATGCCGACGCCGGAAATGCTGATCGGCGCGGCGGTCATCATGGGCTCGGGCGCCTATGTCCTCTACCGGGAGCGCAAGGTCGCCGGCAAGGCGGCCTGAACCCGGCCTACTCCCCCGCCGCCATCATCGGTCCCTGTTTCGGGGCGCGGTTGTCGGGCGCATGCGCCCGCTCCCAGTCCAGCATGTAGTCCCGGGTCATCGGCACGGCGGCGATGGACTTGGCGATCTGGATCTGGAAGACCGTCAGGAACGACTCCCTGAAATTGGCTTCGCAGGACTGCAGGTAGAACTCCCACATGCGGCAGAATCTCTCGTCGTAGAGATCGTCCCGGATGTGGTCGCGGTGCCGCTGGAAGCGTTCGTTCCAGGCCTTCAGGGTCTCGGCGTAGTGGAAGCGCAGGCTCTCGAAGTCGGTCATCCACAGGCCGAGCCGCTCCAGGTGCGGCGCGATCTCCGACAGTGACGGCAGGTACCCGCCGGGGAAGATGTACTTGCGGATCCAGGACGCCACCGGCCCCGGCACGTCGGCCGAGCCGATCGTGTGCAGCAGTGCCACGCCGTCGGGCTTCAGCAAGGTGTCCAGCTTGGCGAAGAACTCGCCGTAATGAAGATTACCCACATGCTCGAACATCCCCACCGAGACGATGCGGTCATAGACGCCCGTTTCCTGACGGTAGTCGAGCAGCTTGAAACGGACCCGGTCGGCGAGCCCGGCCTCCGCGGCGCGCCGGGTGGCGACGGCGTGCTGCTCCCGCGACAGCGTCAGGCCGGTGACGTCGGCCCCGGTCTCGCGGGCGATGAACAGCGCCATCCCGCCCCAGCCGCAGCCGATGTCGAGCACCTTCTGGCCCGGCCCCAGCAGCAGCTTGGCGGCGATGTGGCGCTTCTTCTGCTCCTGCGCGGATTCCAGATCGTCGGACGGATCGCGGTAGTAGGCGCAGGAGTACTGGCGATCCTCGTCCAGAAACAGGCCGAAGAGCTCGCCGGACAGGTCGTAATGGTGAGCGACGTTCTTCTGCGCCTTGCCGACGGGATTGTAGTGCTGGGCCGCGGTGACGATCTTCTGAAGCTTCAGGGCCAGCCGGCTGCGGGTGCGGTTGTGCCAGGCCAGATTGCGGACCGCGACCTCGAGGAAGTCGTACAGCGTGCCCTCGGGGATGGTCAGGCGGCCGTCCATATAGGCCTCGCCGACCTTCAGGCGCGGGTTCCGCGCGATCTCGCCGGCCACCTTCGCGTCGTGCAGCTGGATGGCCGCCGATGGCCCCTCGTGCTCGCCGGGAAATTCGTGGCGCTTGCCGTTGTGGTCGATGATGGTCAGCCGGCCGACCCTGATCAGCCGGCGTATGAACATCGATAGCAGAATCATGGCGTCCACCCTCCGCACATCACCGCTTTAGCAAACACACTGTTGCAAAGAGGCAAAATAGCGGAGGCGTGGCTAGACCTGCAAGCCGGGCGAGCCGCCCGGCCGCAGGGCGGCCCGGATCAGGCCTTTTCTTCTTCCTCCGCCGCGGCGCCTTCGCCGTCTTCATCGTCGCCGTCTTCGGTGGCGCGGGAGATCGCGTCCATCAGCTCTTCGTGCGATGCGGGACCCTTCTCGAAGATCTCCTCGGCCGCCTCTTCGACGTCGAAGTATTCTTCCTCGTCCTCGTCGCCGCGGGTGAAGACGTTCTCGCCGCGGAGCTGCGCCGCCGCCTCGTCCTCGGACCGGGCGACGTTGATGCCCACCTCCACCATCACCTCGGGATGCAGGCGGATGGTGACGTCATGGACGCCGATGGTCTTGATCGGACGGGTCAGCTGCACCTGACGGCGCTCGATGGTGAAGCCCGCCTCGGAGATCCCGTCGGTGATGTCGCGGGTGTTGACCGAGCCGTAGAGCTGCCCGGAATCCGACGACTGACGGATGACCGTGACCTTCAGGCCCTTCATGCGGCCGGCAATGTCCTCGGCCTCCTTGCGGAGCTCCAGGTTCTTGGCTTCGAGTTGCTTGCGGCGGGACTGGAACTCCCGCAGCGTCGCGTCGGTGGCCCGCTGCGCCTTGCCGTGCGGCAGCAGGAAGTTGCGCGCGTAGCCGTTCTTCACGGCGACGACGTCGCCCATCTGACCGAGCTTGTCGATCCGCTCCAGCAGAATGACCTTCATTCCGTCTTCTCCTTCAGGTTCCCGTGCCGCTGGTATTGCGCCGACGCAGGTCGAGGAAACAGTCGGCGACGCCCAGAAGCATCAGCATAAGAATCACCAGCGGCGTCAGCACGAACAGCATGATCAGCGCCACCACGTAAAAGATCGCCAGCCCGCCGCCGCCGCCGGTCCGCGAGCCGATCAGCCGGTGCGCCACGGCCAGACCCTGCAGCACGAACAGCGTCGACAGCACCGCCGCCGCGATCGCCAGCAACAGGCCGGCATCGCCGGGGATCACGGCCGATCCCAGCGACGCCGCCGCCAGCGCCACCGCCGCGGCCATCGGCAGCCGGAGCCCGGCGAGCGGCAGTTCGGCGCGCACCGCGCGTCCGCTGCGCCGTGCGATCCACTGCGCCAGCGCCCCGTTGAACACCAGCAGCAGCATGGTCGAGCCGGCGAAGACCGGCGGAATGATCCGCCGGAACATTTCCTGGAACCGGGCCAGGTCCGTCTCGCTCATCTCCGCCGTGGCGAACACGGCCTGGAAGACCTGGTCCACCGTCTCGCGGAAGGGCCCGGTCTCCATCACCATGAAGACGCCGAGACCGAACAGCAGCCCGATGCCCCCAAGCCACCAGGCGAGGCGGTCGACCGGATACCAGATCAGCCCCCCGTCCTGCAGCGGCTGGGCCAGCAGCGCCTGGCGCACCAGAACGATCACCGGCATCGCCGTCGCCGCCAGGAAGATCAGCGCCATCCAGCCCCCGCCGAAGGCCAGCATGACCCCCGTGGCCACCAGTCCCGCGACCAGGGCCCAGAGCCAGCTCTGGGTCAGGCCGGCGTAGAACAGCGGCAATGAGGTGACCAGGGACAGCATCAATCCTCCCGGAAAACCGGACTGCGGGGCCAGATTGCACAGCGCCGCGGCGAGGCCGCAGGCGATAGCGATCGGGACGCGCGCATTCATCGTGCGTCCGGCCCGGCTGCCTCAGTCCTGCACGTAGGGCAGGAGCGCCAGGAACCGCGCCCGCTTGATCGCCCGCGCCAGTTCGCGCTGCTTCTTGGCGGAAACGGCCGTGATCCGGCTGGGGACGATCTTGCCGCGCTCCGACAGGTAGCGCTGCATGAGCTTGGTGTCCTTGTAGTCGATCTTCGGCGCGTTCGCGCCCGAGAACGGGCAGGTCTTGCGGCGGCGGAAGAACGGACGGCGGCCGCCCTTGACGGCGGCGCGGACAACGCCCTTGTGCTCGGTGCCGATGCTCATGCGCGCTCTCCTTCCTTGGAACGGGCCGGACGCTCGCTGCGGTCGCCACGATCACCACGGTCACCACGGTCGCCGCGGTCACGGTCGCCGCGCGGGCCCCGGTCGCGGTCGCCGCGCGGGCCGCCGCGTCCGCCACGGCCGGCGTCGCGTCCGCCGCCGCGGGACTGCATCTGCGCCGAGGGTCCTTCCTCCAGCTCTTCCATGCGGATGGACATGTAGCGCAGCACGTCGTCGTGCAGGCGCATCACCCGCTCGAACTCCTGCAGCGCTGCGGCCGGTGCGTCCAGATTGAACAGCACGTAGTGGCCCTTGCGGTTCTTCTTGATCTTGTAGGCAAGCGACTTGAGACCCCAGTACTCGGTCTTCTTGATCTCGCCGCCCTGCGCCTGAACGAGGGTGTTGAACTCTTCGTTCATCTGCTCGACCTGCTGGGCCGAGATGTCGGGCCGTGCGATGTACACGGTTTCGTAGTAGGACATTGCTTTCCTTCCGGGTTCTCGACGCCCGCCCCAAGGTTCCGGAAAGCCCGGGGCTCGGACGCCCGGAACCGCTTCATGCGGGCCCGGACGGGACGCCAAGGCGCGGGATATGGCGCAATTAGCGCCCCCGCGCAACCCCTCTTTCGCGGTAAACCGGGCCCTGCCGGCCTATGCCCGGCCGGTCAGCCGATGCGGAAGGCCCGGACGTGCCCGGGAACGTCCAGCCCCGGCAGGTTGCGCGGATCGGGCTCCGGTTCGCCGACCTGCTGGCGTATCGGCACCACGCCCGCCCAGATGGGCAGCGCGTAGTCCTCCTCGTCGTCGATGGGGCCGCCATCGCGCACCTTGGCCGCACCTTCGTCGATCGGCATGGTCAGGATCGTGGTGCCCTTCAGCTCCTGATCGGTCATCGGCCTGAGGGTTTCCCAGCGGCCCGGCGTGATCATCTCGACGAAGGTCCTCAGCCGCTCGGTCTTTTCCGCCGGATCCTCGATCTTCCTGGCGCGCCCGAACAGCATCACCGAGCGGTAGTTGACCGAGTGATGGAACCCGGACCGCGCCAGCACCAGCCCGTCGAGCAGGGAAACGGTGAGACAGACCTCGGCGCCTTCCGCGGCGCGCAGCGCCCGGCTGGCGCTGGAGCCGTGCCAGAACACGTCGTCGCCCTCGCGCCACTGGAAGGTCGGCGTGACATAGGGACTGCCGTCGATGGTGTAGCCCACATGACAGTGCATGGTGGCGTCCAGGATGGCGTAGGCGGTCTCCCGGTCCGCATGGCCGCGCAGGTGCGAGCGCCTCAGCCGGGTGCGGTCGGTCGTGGTCAGGTCGTGCTCGGTCATGGCTCTTCCTCCTCGGCGGCGGCGAAGCTAGGCTGAGACTGGCCTGATCGAAATGGCCAATCTGGAAGAATTCAAACAGACCAATATGTCCGACGCCCTGCTCGCCGCCCTGACGCTGGACCGCACCCTGCCCGCCCCCCTGGCGGCGCAGGTCTATGACGCACTGAGAGCGCTGATCGCCGACGGGCGGCTGAAGGCGGGCTCCGCCCTGCCGGCAAGCCGTCCCTTCGCCGCCGAGCTGGGGGTCAGCCGAGCCACGGTCGTCGCGGCCTACGATCAGCTCGTCGCCGAGGGCTATGCCGAGGGACGGCGGGGTTCGGGCGTCTATGTCGGCGATATCGGCGCCGTGCCCGCCCCGGCCGCGGCCGCCGCACCGTCCGAACGCCGGCGGCCGCTAGCCGCGCCCTCCCCGCCGGTGGCCTTCGATCCGGGCGTGCCGGACATGCGCGCCTTTCCCTACCGCGCCTGGGGCCGCACGGTGGCGCGGACCGCGCGGGCGACGCCGGAAGCGCTGGTCCAGGAAACCGAGGCCTTCGGCGACCCGGACCTCAGGGCGGAGATCGCCCGCCACCTCGCCGAATGGCGCGGCGTCGAGGCGCGGCCCGAACAGATCATCGTCACCGCCGGCGCGGGCGACGCGCTGGAAATCGCCATCCGCACCCTGGCCGGGCCGGGCGATGCGGTGGGCCTGGAGGATCCCGGCTATCTGCCGCTGCGCGAATTCGTCCTCGGTCTCGGCCTGCGGCCGCTCTGGCTCGACGTCGACGCGGAGGGCGCCGCGCCGCCCCCGGCCGGCGACCCGCCGGGGCTCAGCATCCTGACCCCCTCGCATCAGTTCCCGCTCGGCGGGGCGATGCCAACGAGCCGGCGCTTCGCCTTCCTCAACTTCGCCGAGGCCACCGGCGCCTGGCTGGTGGAGGACGATTTCGACAGCGAGTTCCGCTATGCCGGCCGGCCGATCCCGGCCCTCGCCAGCCTCGACCGGGGCGGACGGGTGATCTATGTCGGCAGCTTCTCCAAGGTCTTCTCCATGGGCCTCCGGCTCGGCTACATGGTGGCGCCGGAAGCCTTGCTGCCGGCCTTCCGCGACACGCTGGAGCGCCGCTCCCGGCCCAAGGCGTCGGCGGCGCTGCAGCGGCCGCTGGCCGCCTTCATGGCGGAGGGGGAGTTCCACCGCCACATCCGGCGCATGCGCCGAATCTACGCCGAGCGCTACCGCGCCTTCCTGGGCCTGCTCACGGCGTCGGTGGGCGGGCGGTTCGCCTGGGAGGAAAGCCAGGCGGGCATGCAGATCGCGCTCCGCCTCGAGGAGGGGGCCGACGACGCGGCCCTGTCGCGGCTCGCCGCCGAAGCCGGCGTGCGTTGCCCGCCGCTGTCGCGCTACCGCGCCCGGCCGGGCGGCCCGCGCGGCCTGCTGCTGGGCTTCTGCGCCTGTGAACCGGCGGAGATGGCCGAAGGATTCGCGCGGCTGGAACAGGTACTGGCGCGGTGGGACGGCTGAACTCAGATCACGCCGAGCCGCCGGGCCGCAGCGTCGAGCTGACCGAACCCCTCGATCACCAGATCCGCGCCAAGCTCGTGCGCCGGCGTCGAGCCATAGCCGAAGGTGACGGCGATGCAGGGCACGCCGGCATCGCGTGCGGCGCCCACGTCGGCGGACGAATCGCCGATCATCAGCGCCCGGGCGGGATCGCCGCCGGCCGCCTTGATCGTCTCGCTCAGATGCCGCCCGTCGGGCTTGCGGAAGGGGAAACTGTCGGCGCCCTTGACCGCATCGAACAGGTGGCCGATGCGCCAGATCCTGAGCTGCTCGGCGGCGAACTCGTAGCGCTTGTTGGTGCAGATGGCGATCATGGTGCCCCGCGCCCGGAAGCGGTGGATCGCCGCCAGCGCCTCGGGGAAAGGCTCGCTGTGATCGGCCAGGTGCTGCGCGTAATAGGCCAGGAACATGCGCAGCAGCCGCTCGAACCCGTCGCCCTCGGGCACGCCGCCGGTGTCGCCGAAACTGCCGCGGATCATCGGGCCTGCGCCGTCGCCGATCAGGCCCTTCATCCGCTCGAAGCTGACGCGCGGACGATTCTCCATGGCCAGCAGCCAGCAGACGGTCTGGTAGAGGTCCGGCGCGGTGTCGGCCAGCGTGCCGTCGAGATCGAAGACGATGGTGGGTCGGGTCATGACCGATCCTTTGCCCCAGTGGCGCGCCTTCTGCAAGGCTTTGAAACAGTGTTTGAATTGGCCCTGCCGACGCCGGCATGGCATAGCAATTCGCGAATTCGGGAGCGGAGAATCACGAAATGACCCAACGCGCGGTCGCGGCCGTCATCCTGGCGGCCGGCATGGGAACGCGGATGAAGTCGGCCCTGCCCAAGGTGCTGCATCCGGTGGCCGGCCGGCCGATGATCAACCGCATCATCGACACCCTGGCGCCGTTGCGCCCCGAGCGCACGGTCGTCGTCACCGCGCCGGATCACGACGCGGTCCGGGCGGCGGTCGCGCCGGCGAAGACCGCCGTGCAGCAGCCCGCGCTCGGCACCGCCCACGCCGTGCTGGCCGCCCGCGAGCATCTGGAGGGCTTCGACGGAATCGTCCTGGTCATGTTCGGCGACACGCCGCTGCTGACGGCGGAGACCATGCGCGCCATGGCCGGGGCGATGGAGGGACCGGCGGACCCGGCCGTCGCCGTGCTCGGCTTCCGGCCTGAGGATCCGGCCGCCTATGGCCGGCTGGTGACGGGCGGTGACGGCGCGCTGGAGGCGATCGTCGAGTTCCGCGACTGCGACGAGGCGCAGAAGCGGATCGGCTTCTGCAATGCCGGAATCATGGGCCTGGACGGCCGCGTGGCCCTGGCCCTGCTGGACCGCATCGGCAACGACAACGCCAAGGGCGAATACTACCTGACCGACATCGTGGCCCTCGCCCGCGCCGAGGGCCGGGCCTGCGTCACCGTGGAGGGCGATGCGGAGGAGGTCATGGGCGTCGACGACCGGCTGCGGCTGGCGGCGGCGGAGCGGGTGGCGCAGCGCCGGCTGCGCAACGACGCCATGGCGAACGGCGCGACGCTGATCGATCCCGGGACCGTGCATTTCTGCTGGGACACGAAGCTGGGCCGCGACGTCACCGTGGAGCCCCATGTCGTCTTCGGCCCCGGCGTCACCGTGGGCGACGATGTCCGTATCAAGGCCTTCAGCCATCTGGAGGGGGCCAATGTGCACGCCACCGCCGAGATCGGCCCCTATGCCCGCCTCCGCCCCGGCGCGGAAATCCAGGCGGCGGCCCGCATCGGCAATTTCGTCGAGGTGAAGAAGGCGGTGATCGAGGCGGGCGCCAAGGTCAACCACCTGAGCTATATCGGCGACGCCCGGGTCGGGCGGCAGGCCAATATCGGCGCCGGCACCATCACCTGCAACTATGACGGTTTCGACAAGCACCGCACCGACATCGGCGCCGGCGCCTTCATCGGCTCCAACTCGGCGCTGGTGGCGCCGGTCCGCATCGGCGACGGCGCCATCGTCGGCGCGGGCAGCACCATCGCCGAGGACGTCGCCGCCGACGACCTGGCGTTCACCCGCGCGCCGCAGACGGCGAAGAGCGGCTGGGCCGCCGGCTTCCGCGCCGGACGGCAGGACCGCAAGAACAAGAACGCGAAGTAGAAGGAAAACAGGGCATGTGCGGCATTGTCGGCGTGATCGGCAGGGGCGAGGCTGCGCCCCGCCTGCTGGAGGGGCTGAAGCGCCTCGAATACCGCGGCTATGATTCGGCCGGCATCGCAACCCTGGTAAACGGCGGCATCGAGCGCCGCCGCGCCGAGGGCAAGCTGGTCAATCTGGAAAAGGCGCTTGCCGAATGGAGCCTGGACGGCGACATCGGCATCGGCCACACCCGCTGGGCGACGCATGGCGTGCCCAACGAAGCCAACGCCCACCCACACGCCACCCACCGCGTGGCCCTGGTCCACAACGGCATCATCGAGAACTACCGGGAACTGGCCGCCGAGCTGAAGGCGGCCGGCTGCGTGTTCGCCTCCGAGACCGACACCGAGATCGTCGCCCATCTGATCACCCGCAATCTGGAAGACGGCCTGGGCCCGCGAGAGGCCGTGGCCGCGGCGCTGAAACGCCTGGAAGGCGCCTTCGCGCTGGGCATCATCTTCGCCGGCGAGCACGAGCTGATGATCGGCGCCCGCCGCGGCAGCCCGCTGGCCGTCGGCTTTGGCGACGACGAGATGTTCCTCGGCTCCGACGCCATGGCGCTGGCCCCGATGACCAACCGCATCGCCTATCTGAAGGAAGGCGATTACGTCGTCGTCACGCGCAAGGGCGCCAGCTTCTACGACCACGAGGACAACGCGGTGGAGCGGGAGATCAAGCAGTCCGCGATCTCCGGCGCCATGATCGGCAAGGGCAACCACCGCCACTTCATGCTGAAGGAGATCTTCGAGCAGCCGGCGGTCATCGGCGACACCCTGCACAGCTACCTGACGCCGGCGACCGGCGAGATCGTGCTGCCGCCCATGCCCTTCGACGTCGCCGCCCTGCCCAGGATCACGATCATCGCCTGCGGCACGTCCTTCTACGCGGCCATGGTCGCCAAGTACTGGTTCGAGCAGGTGGCGCGAGTCTCGGTGGAGGTCGACGTCGCCAGCGAGTTCCGCTACCGCGAGGCGCCGATGCCCGAGGGCGGTCTCGGCATCTTCATCTCCCAGTCCGGCGAGACCGCCGACACCCTGGCGGCGCTGCAATACTGCCGCGAGCAGAAGCAGCATATCGTCGCCATCGTCAACGTGCCCGAGAGCTCCATCGCCCGGGAGTCGGACGTGGTGCTGCAGACGCTCGCCGGGCCGGAAATCGGCGTCGCCTCGACCAAGGCGTTCACCTGCCAGCTGGCGACGCTGGCCTGCATGGTGATCTCCTTCGCCCGCGCCCGCGGCGCCATCGACGAGGCCGAGGAAGACCGCCTGGCCTTCGCCCTGGCGCATGTGCCGGCCATGGCCGCCCAGGTGCTGAACCACGACGAGGCGATCCGCGACCTGGCCCACGCCATCTTCGAGAAGCGCGACGTGCTCTATCTGGGGCGCGGCACGGGCTACCCGCTGGCGCTGGAAGGTGCGCTGAAGCTGAAGGAGATCAGCTACATCCACGCCGAGGGCTATGCCTCCGGGGAGATGAAGCACGGCCCCATCGCGCTGATCGACGAGGAGGTGCCGGTGATCGTCATCGCGCCGACCGACCGCTGGTTCGACAAGACCGTGTCCAACATGCGCGAGGTCATGGCCCGGGGCGGCAAGGTGATCTTCCTCTCCGACGCGGCCGGCGTCGATGCGGTGGGCGAGGACGCCTTCGCGGCGATCGAACTGCCGAGCGTCGATCCCTTCGTCGCGCCCCTGCTCTACGCCATTCCGGTGCAGCTTCTGGCCTATCACGTGGCGGTGCTGAAGGGCACCGATGTCGACCAGCCGCGCAATCTGGCGAAGTCCGTCACGGTCGAGTGAGCGGCCGCGGCCTCGTCTCGACGCCGCCGCCGCCCATATGCAGAATATGCGCATGTACCGACGTTCCATGACAATGCCGCTTGCCGCGGCGGCCCTGGCCGGCCTGCTGACGGTCTGGACGCCGGCGGCGGCCGATCAGAACGATCCACGCCTGGACGGCCTGTTCGGCGAGTTGCAGAGCATCGAGGGGCCGGAAGCCCTGAAGGTGCAGAACCGGATCTGGGGCGTCTGGCACGAATCGGGCTCCGACACCGTGGATCTGCTGATGGTCGACGCCGCCGAAGCGATGCAGCGCGGCCTGCACGAGCAGGCCGAGGCGCAGTACGACGCGGTGATCGATCTGGCCCCGGAATTCGCCGAGGGCTGGAACCGGCGCGCCACCCTGCGCTTCATCCGTGGCGACTACCGCGGCTCGATCGAGGACATCCAGCGCGTCCTGGATCTGGAGCCCCGCCATTTCGGCGCCTATTCGGGGCTCGGCATGATCTACGACCGGCTCGATCAGCCCGAAGCCGCCCTGAAGGCGTTCGAGCGGGCGCTGCTGATCAACCCGCATATGGATCAGGTGCGCAGCCGCGCCGGCGCCATCGCCAAGGAACTCAAGGACAGGGAAATCTAGGCGCACCCCCTTGTGCCGCGGCGGCTGCCGTCCTTTGATGGCCCCATGACGGAACCCGCCGACACATTCGCGTTCGGCGCCGGCGCGGACCGCGACTGGCGCACGGCGGTGAGCGCCTGCCTCGACCAGCTGGAAGCCAGCGGCGCCGCCGGCTGCCGCCTCGGCTTCGTCTATCTCACCGACCACTTCTCGGCCCACGCCAGCGACATCCTGACCGTGCTGCGCGGGCGCACCGGCATCGACGACTGGGTCGGCACCACCGGCATCGGCGTGGTCGCCGGCCGCCGGCAACTGTTCGACGAACCGGGCGTGGCGGCGATGGCGATGGCCGCGCCACGCGCGCACTACCGCCTGCTGCGCCGCGCCGAGGATGACATCGAGGGGATCGAACCCTGGTTCGGCGTCCTGCACGCCGACGCCCGCGCGCCCGACCTGCCCGAGGGCGTGGCGGAACTGGCAGCGCGGCTCGGCGGCTACTGGGTGGGCGGCATCGCCGCCTCCCGCGCCGCCTGGCCGATGATCGCGCGCGGCCTGGCCGACACGCCGCTGAGCGGCGTCGCGCTTTCCGCGGACATCGGCGTCAGCACGGCGCTGAGCCAGGGCTGCTCGCCCATCGGTCCGCCCCGCGAAATCACGCGCGCGGAAAAGAACGTGGTCGTCGAACTGGATGGACAACCCGCCTTCGAGGTCTTCCGCGAGGAGGCCGGCGAAGTTCTGGCGCGCAATCTGGAACGGGTGCCGGGCTTCATCTTCGCCGGCCTGCCGGTCAGCGGCGCCGACAGCGGCGACTATCTGGTGCGCGACATCACCGGCCTGGACCCGCAGCACGGCCTGGTCGCCGTCGCCGAGGAGGTCGAGGTCGGCGGGCGGCTGATGTTCTGCCGCCGCGACGGGGCCAGCGCGGCCGAGGACATGACGCGGATGCTGGACAAGCTGGAGCGCTCGCTGGACGGCAAACGGCCGCGCGGCGGGCTGTACTATTCCTGCCTGGGCCGGGGGCCGAACATGTTCGACGCCGACCGCACCGAACTGGACATGATCGCCGAGCGTTTCGGCGACTTCCCGCTGACCGGCTTCTTCTGCAACGGGGAAATCTCCAACGCCCGGCTCTACACCTATACGGGCGTGCTCTCGCTGTTCACGTGACCGGGTCGGCGCGCGGGGGATGGCATGGCTGGCCCGCACGCCTTCTGCGATGTCCCGCCGCCTGCGTGCCGGCGTCAGAGGTCCGGCAGCACCCGGTCGGGCGGGGTGTGGCCGTCGACGAAGGTCTTGATGTTGATCAGCACCTTCTCGCCCATGTCGACGCGGCCCTCGATGGTGGCCGAGCCCATGTGCGGCAGCAGGACGACGTTGTCCATCTCGATCAGCTTCGGATTCACCGCCGGCTCGTGCTCGAAGACGTCGAGCCCGGCGCCCGCGATGTCGCCGGCGCGCAGCATCCGCGTCAGCGCGTTCTCGTCGATCACCTCGCCGCGGGAGGTGTTGACGATGTAGGAGGTCGGCTGCATCAGCTTCAGCCGCCGGGCCGACAGCAGGTGATAGGTTGCCGGGGTGTGCGGGCAGTTGACGGAAATGATGTCCATCCTCGCCAGCATCTGGTCCAGGCTCTCCCAGTAGGTCGCCTCCAGCTCCTGCTCGACGGATTCGTGCACGCGGCGGCGGTTGTGATAGTGGATCGAGAGGCCGAAGGCCTTGGCCCGGCGGGCGACCGCGGTGCCGATGCGGCCCATGCCGATGATGCCCAGGCGCTTGCCCCAGATGCGGTGGCCCAGCATGTGGGTCGGCGACCAGCCGCTCCAGTCGCCCTCGCGCAGTTGCCGCTCGCCCTCGGTCAGCCTCCGCGGCACGGCCAGCATCAGCGCCATGGTCATGTCGGCGGTGTCCTCGGTCAGGACGCCCGGCGTGTTGCAGACGGTGATGCCGCGCTGGCGGGCGGCGGCGAGATCGATGTGATCGACACCGGTGCCGAAGCTGGCGATCAGCCTGAGATCCGGATTGGCCTGGCTGAGAATGCCCGCGTCGATGCGGTCCGTCACCGTGGGCACCAGCACGTCCGCGACCTTCACCGCCTCCATCAGCTCGGTCTTGGACATCGGCTTGTCGTCCAGGTTCAGCCGCGTGTCGAACAGCTCCATCATCCGCGTCTCGATCGCGTCTGGCAGCTTCCGGGTGACGATGACCAGCGGTTTCTTCTGCGAGCTCATAGGCGGCTTCCCCTCGAAGGGCCTCATGGACGTGTGAGGGTCAGTAGCAGCGGGCCCAGGCCTTGTCCAGCATGCGCCGCGGCCGGGTGCTGCGGGGCGGCGATTCGGCCTTTGCGGGGCATGGCGCTTGTGACTATGCTCCGCCGCCGCCAGGGCAATCAGGAGGAGAACGGTCGCAATGTCGGAGGAAGCGCCGGCAGGTCTGGACAAGCTGCGCGAGGACATCGACCGCATCGACCGGGAGCTGCACCAGCTCCTGCGCGAGCGGGCGGCGGTGGTGCGCCGCATCGGCCTGGCCAAGCGGACCGCCAGCGGCGAGCGGGCCGCATTCATCCGCCCGGGACGCGAGGCGGAGCTGATGCGCGGCCGGATCGGCGACCATGACGGCGCGCTGCCCGCCGCCGCGGTGGCGCGCATCTGGCGCGAGATTCTCTCCGGCGCCTGCCAGATGCAGGCCCCCTTCGGCGTCGCGCTCTATTCGCCGGAACGCTCGATCTCCCACTGGGACCTGGTGCGCAACCATTTCGGCAGCCTGACGCCGATCCGGCTCTGCGCCAGTGCCCAGCGCGTACTGCAGGAGGTCGGCCAGCAGAACACCATCGGCGTGCTGCCCTGGCCCGACCACGAGGAGGCGCAGCCCTGGTGGCCGAACCTGGCCAGCGAGGACGCGCGGGCCGTCAACATCGTCAGCGCCCTGCCCTTCTACGAAAGCGCCACAGGCCGCTTCGAGAGCCGTCGCCTGATGGCGGTGGCGACCTACCCGCCCGAACCCTCCAGCGACGACGTCAGCTACATGATCGTCGACACCGACCCGGAGCTCAGCCGCACGCGCCTCGGCGCGCTGCTCAACCAGGCGGAGCTGAAGGGCGGCGTGATGGCCACCTACGGCCGGGAGGGCCTGATGAAGCAGCTGCTGGAGCTGGAGGGCTTCATCGGCCGCCAGGACGAGCGGCTGGGCCGCCTGGTCGGCGGCAGCGACGGCGCGATCACCCGGGCCGCCGTCATCGGCGCCTCGGCGCGGCCGCTCGGCGTGCTGGACACCGAGTAGAGGACCTCCCATGACCAACCCGACGCCGCAGCCAGGCCTGATGGACATCACGCCCTACAAGGGTGGCGAATCCGAGATCGAGGGCCAGAGCCACGTGCGCAAGCTCTCCGCCAACGAGACGCCGCTCGGCCCCAGCCCGAAGGCGATCGAGGCGTTCCGCGCCATGGCCGGCCGCATCGGCCAGTATCCGGACGGCGGCGCCACCCGGCTGCGCCGCGCGCTGGGCCGCCGCCACGGCCTGGACCCCGACCGGATCGTCTGCGGCAACGGCTCCGACGAACTGATCGGACTGCTGGTCTCGTCCTATGCGGGGGCGGGCGACGAGGTGCTGTTCAGCCGCCACGGCTTCCTGATGTACGCCATCGCCGCCAAGGCCAATGGGGCCACGCCGGTGATGGCGCCGGAGACGGACTACACCGCCAGCGTCGACGCCCTGCTCGCCGCGGTGACCGAACGCACGCGGCTGGTCTTCCTGGCCAACCCCAACAACCCCACCGGCACCTTCGTCACCGCCGACGAGGTCGCGCGGTTGCGCGCGGGTCTGCGCGACAACGTCCTGCTGGTGATCGACGCCGCCTATGCGGAATACGTTTCCCGCAACGACTACGAGCCCGGCGTGGAGCTGGTGAACGCAAACGACAACGTCGTCATGACCCGCACCTTCTCGAAGATCTACGGGCTGGCGGGGCTGCGTGTCGGCTGGGCCTACGCGCCCGCCGCGGTGATCGACGTGCTGCACCGCGCCCGCGGCCCGTTCAACGTCAACCTGGCCGCGCAGGAGGCCGCCCTGGCGGCGCTGGACGACACCGCCCACATCGACGCCGCGCGCACCCACAACGACGTCTGGCTGCCGAAGCTGACCGCGGCGCTGAACGGACTCGGCCTGGAGACGACCGCCTCGATCGGCAATTTCGCGCTGGCGCGTTTTCCCGGCGGCGCCGAGCAGGCGCTGGCGGCCGACGCCTTCCTGAAGGCGCGCGGCATCATCGTCCGCCCGGTCGGCGCCTATGGCCTGCCCGACTGCCTGCGCATCACCATCGGCACCGAGGACGACAACCTGGCCGTCATCGACGCGCTGAAGGCCTTCCTGGAAAGCTGATGGCCGACGCGCAACCCTTCCGCAGGCTGTGCCTGGTCGGCATCGGCCTGATCGCCTCTTCGATTGCCCGGGCGGCGCGCGAGCACGGCCTGGCCGAGACCATCGTCTGCGCCTCGCCGGACGCCGCCCACCGCGCCGAGGCGCTGGCGCTGGGCATCGCCGACGAAGCCTTCGCATCGAACGCCGAAGCCGTGCGCGGCGCCGATCTGGTCATCCTGTGCACGCCGGTGGGCGTGATGGGCGCCGTGGCGCACGAAATCGGCGGTGATCTGGACGAAGGCGCGATACTCTCCGACGTGGGCTCGGTGAAGCAGGGCGTGATCGACGCCGTCTCGCCCCACCTGCCCGACCATGTGCGTTTCGTGCCCGCCCATCCCATCGCCGGTACCGAGAATTCCGGCCCCGCGGCGGGTTTCGCGTCGCTGTTCCGAGGGCGCTGGCTGGTCATCACGCCCAATGGCCTCTCCGATGACCAATCGGTGGCGCGGCTGACGGCCTTCTGGACCGCCATGGGCGCGGAAGTGGAAGTCATGGACGCCGGCCATCACGACCAGGTGCTGGCGATCACCAGCCACATCCCGCATCTGATCGCCTACAACATCGTCGGCACGGCCGACGACCTGGAGACGGTGACCAAGTCGGAGGTGATCAAGTTCTCCGCCGCCGGCTTCCGCGACTTCACGCGTATCGCCGCCTCCGATCCGACCATGTGGCGCGACGTCTTCCTCAACAACCGGGAAGCCGTGCTGGAGATGCTGGCGCGCTTTTCCGAGGATCTGACGGCGCTGCAGCGCGCCATCCGCTGGGGCGACGGCGAGACGCTGTTCCAGCTCTTCACCCGCACCCGCGCCATCCGCCGCGCCATCATCGATGCGGGCCAGGATTCGGCGGCGCCGAACTTCGGCCGCGATGTCGACGGCGCCGGCGACGACTGACACAGCGTGCCGCCGCCATCCGCGGCGGCATCCGTCCCTACTGGTTCCGCACGATGACCCTGATCGGCTCGGAGACCAGCGGTGGATCGTGGGGGATGTGATTGGCGTCGCCCATGATGAGCTGGAGCGTGTGCGGTCCGGACGGCAGCCTGAGTTCGACGGCGGTCTGGCCCTTGCCGAAATGCACCAGGCTGTCTTCGGCCGGCAGCGAATACTGCAGATCCTCGCCGGCCGGCACGGTGCGGTCGATCAGCAGGTGATGATGGCCGGAGCCCGGCGTCTCGTCGCCGGCGGGCCGGACGGTGACGCCCTTGACGCCGAACTCCACGCGGAACGGGCTGGAGACGGTGTCGCCGTCCTTCGGCGAGACGATGTAGAGTTCCGCATCCGCCGGCCAGGGCGAGGACTCCGCCAGGGCCAGAGCAGGCGCGGCAAGGATGACGAGCGCGGCGATCAGCGATTTCATTGTTGTTGGCCTCCTGGATGATCACTGCCGGTTGATATCAGGCTTCGGCCCGCCTGCGGCAAGCGACGGCCATCAATAAAGCGGCGGCGCGTCGAACAGGCCGAATTCGAGCAGGCGGACACGGCCGTCCTGGATCGAGAAAGGCACCCGCACGACGGCGCGCCCTTCCCCGTCGCGTTGTTCCAGCGCCTTGATGGCCAGCTTCAGGCCGAGCTGCGCGCCGCCGGAGAGGTCGCCCGCCGCCGCCAGCGCGTCGACGAAGGCCTCGGCGCCGAAGACCTGCAGCACGCCTGCGCCCTCCGGCCGGCGCGCCGCGTCGAGGGCGAAGGTGCCGTCGCCGGTGACCGCCAGCTCCCCGGTGCGGACGTCCAGCGCGTTGACCTCCAGCACCCCGCCCCGGTCCCGCCAGGCGTCCAGCGCCGAGGGCGCGGTCGATTCCGGCATGGGCGCAAGGGTGACGGCGATCCGCGCCAGGTCGACCGCCTCGCCCAGGGGACTGGCCGCCGGGTCAACCCGCATCTCGTCGCCCCGGAAGGTCAGCTCCAGCGCCGGCGGACCGCTGTCCCCGGCATCGGCCAGCCGGCCATGGCTCTGCAGCCGCGCCGCGCGCCTGAGCGCGAGGTCGCCCGAGGCCTCCACCTGGACCAGATCGGCGTCATAGCGGGTGATCCGCCCCCGGTCGGTGAAGCGCACGGAGGACAGCGCCCGCTCCGCCACCACCGTGGCGCGGCGCTGGACCCCGCCCTCGATCCAGCCCAGCTTCTGCGGCCCGCGGGTTTCGGCGATGGCGTGGCCGCGCTTCCAGGGCTGGAAGTAGATCACGGCCTCGTCGGCCGACCATTCGGGCGCCATGTTGAGGCGGGGCGCGGCGATCTCCGGCTGGGCGACGTGCAGTTCCAGCCGGTAGGGGAACCCCGTCACCTCGACGGCGCCATGGCGGACCGAGACGCCCTCGGCGCGGCGCTGCTCGACCCAGCGGTTGAAACCGCGTTCCAGGCCGTCGGCCAGCGCATTCCAGTAGAACCAGTAGCCCACGCCGGCGGCGACCACTGCCAGCAGGATGATGGGACCGATCCAGCGCGCGACCTTGCTCATGAGGAACTCCGGGTTCGAATCAGCACCCTTATAAGAGGTCCGGCCTTGTCCGTCTGCCCCCGCCCGGCTATGGCAGACCGATGACCGCGCCCGCGCAGACCCCGTCGCCCGGATTCGTCGCCGCCGTGCTGATGCCGGCGGTGTTCGTCTTTCTGTGGTCGACCGGCTTCATCGGCGCCAAGCTCGGCCTGCCCTATGCCGAGCCCATGACCTTTCTGGCGCTGCGCTTCGCCCTCGTCGTGGCGATCCTGGCGCCGCTGGCGCTGCTGATGCGGGCGCCCTGGCCGGACCGCGCCGCCGACGTGGGCCATATCGCCATCGTCGGCGTGCTGCTGCACGGGGTCTATCTGGGCGGCGTCTTCGCCGCGATCAGCCTGGGCGTGGAGGCCGGCACCGCGGCCCTGATCGTCGCCCTGCAGCCCATCCTGACCGCCATCCTGGCCGGGCCGGTGCTGGGCGAGCGCGTCAGCCTGCGCCAGTGGATCGGCTTCTTTCTCGGCCTCGCCGGCGTCTTCCTGGTGGTCTACCGCAAGCTGGAGCAGGGGCTGGGCACGCCGGAAGGCATGGCGCTGGCAGTGATGGCGCTGTTCGGCATCACCATCGGCACGCTCTACCAGAAACGCTTCTGCACCCAGATGGACCTGCGCACGGGCAACGCCATCCAGTTCGCCGCGGCCGCGGTCGCGCTCGGCGTCATCGCCTTCGCCATCGAGACCCGCGAGATCACCTGGTCGGGCGAGTTCGTCTTCGCGCTCGGCTGGCTGGTCCTGGTCATGTCCATCGGCGCCATCACCCTGCTGATGATCCTGATCCGTCAGGGCGCCGCGTCCAAGGTCTCCAGCCTGTTCTTCCTCGTGCCTGCCTCCACGGCGCTGATCGCCTGGCCCCTTTTCGGCGAGACCTTCGGACCGGCCGCCATCGCCGGCATGGTTCTGGTGACCGTGGGCGTGGCCATGGTAAATCTCGGCGGCCAGCGACCGGCACGGAGGGCGGCAGGATGACCAGCGGGACCGCGCGGATCTTTCCCGTGCTGCTTTCAGGCGGCGCGGGGACACGGCTCTGGCCGCTCTCGCGCAGTCTCTACCCCAAGCAGCTCCTGCCGCTGGCCGGCGAGGAAACCATGCTGCAGGCGACGGCGCTGCGCGTGCCCGACGATCCTGCCTACGCCGCGCCGCTGGCGATCTGCAACAACGACCACCGCTTCATCATCGCCGAGCAGCTTCGCGCCATCGGCCGCGAGCCGCTGGCCATCATGCTGGAGCCGGTGGGCCGCAACACCGCACCGGCGGCGGCCGCGGCAGCGCTCTGGTGTCTCGCGCGCAACCCGGAAGCGGTGATCGCCCTGCTGCCGGCGGACCACGTCATCCGGGAAATCGAAGGCTTCCGCCGCCTGCTGGCGCGGGCGGTGGAGATGGCCGACGCCGGCCACATCGTCACCTTCGGCATCCGGCCGACCGAGCCGCACACGGGCTATGGCTATATCCGCCAGGGCGCGGCCATCGCCGATGGCGTCTTCCACGTCGACCAGTTCACCGAGAAGCCCGACGCGACGACCGCCGCCGGCTATCTCACCGATGGCGGCTATTCCTGGAATTCCGGCATGTTCGTCGCCCGGGCCGACGCCCTGATCGGGGAGATGCGGCGCTTCCGCCCCGATATCGTCGACGCAGTGGAGCGGGCGCTGGACGGCGCGGAGCGCGATCTCGACTTCCTGCGCCTGGACGAGGCCGCATTCGCCGCCTGCCCGGCGCAGTCGATCGACTTCGCGGTGATGGAGAAGACCGAGCGCGCCGCCGTCATGCCCTGCGACATCGGCTGGTCAGACATCGGCTCCTGGACCGCGCTGTGGGACATCGCCGAGAAGGACGCGAACGGCAACGCCGTCCAGGGCGACGTCATCCTGCGCGACGTGAGCAACAGCTATATCCGCACCGAGAAGACGGTCGTCGCCGCCATCGGCGTCTCCGACCTCACCATCGTCGAGACCTCCGACGCCGTGCTGGTCGCCCGCCGCGACCGCACCCAGGAGGTCAAGGAGGTGGTCGAGATGCTGAAGGCGGAGGGCCGGGCCGAGCACGAGAGCCATGTCCGCCACTACCGCCCCTGGGGCTATTACGAGCCGCTGGATTTCGGCGCCCGCTATCAGGTCAAGCGCCTGGTGGTGAACCCCGGCGCGCAGCTCTCCTACCAGCTTCACCACCACCGCGCGGAGCACTGGGTGGTGGTCTCCGGCACCGCGAAGGTGACGACCGGCGAGGAGACCGTGCTGCTGTCGGAGAACGAATCCACCTACATCGCCATCGGCACCGCCCACCGCCTCGCCAATCCCGGCAAGGTGCCGCTGGAGGTCATCGAGATCCAGTCGGGCAGCTATCTGGGCGAGGACGACATCGTCCGCCTCGACGATCCCTACAACCGCGCCGACCACGAGACGAAGTAGGAGACGGGTCCGGCGGCGCGGCCACGCGCGGGTCCTGCGCGGCGCGGACGCCTGACCGGCATCGCCGTTCCAGCGGCCCTGCTCAGGCGTGGGCCCCGGGCTCCTTGAAGGCAGGTTTCGAGTCCTGCGCGGCGCGCAAGCGCCGGCGCGGGATCCATGCCTGAGCCTTTCCGGGGGTGGGGCGGATTGCGGCCGTGTTCACGCGTAGGGCTTCGCCAGCGCGCGTTCGACCATCTCCAGGCGGTCCTGGCCGTAGAACATGTCGCCGTCGACGAAATAGGTGGGCGAGCCGAAGATGCTGCGCTCGATCGCGTCCCGGCTGTAGCGGTCATAGATCTCGCGCACGGCCGGGCTGTCGGCGGCCTCCAGCAGCGGTTGCGGATCGACGCCCGCTTCCCGGCCGAGACGCAGCAGCGTGCCTCGGTCGGCGAGATCGGCGTCCTCCTTCCAGTGCGCTTCCAGCAGGCGGTGCGCCAGTTCGTCGATCACCAGCCCCTGCTCCATGCCGGCGATCAGGAAGCAGTTGGGCAGCCCGATATCGTGGTGGTGAAAGGTGGGTGTCCGGCCCAGCACCGGCGCACCGCGCTCCTCCGACCAGCGCCGGATCTCGCGGCCGAAGAAATACTGGACATGCGCCTTCGAGCGCTTCGGGAACGGCGTCGCGCCGGCTTCTGCCACGACCAGTCGAAGGTCCACCGGCCGGTGGACGATCCGCCGCCCGGCCTTCGCCGCGATCGCCATGAACCGCCTCGAGCCCAGATAGGCAAAGGCCGAATGGGCCGCATAGAAATATTCGATCACGCCATCAGCGGACATGGCCGCTCCTCCCCCTGTTTCATTCCGACCGAGCTATAAACCGCCCGGCGCGGCAAATCGAATGCACAAAGCCTTGATCGGCGCACCCGCCGGAAAGCCTGCCCGCCCGGGGGAATTTCGTCTAGGTTCGGGTCATGAAGGGGGAAATGCGGGCGCTTGCCAGATGATCAACCGGGTGCGGATCTATTCGGGGCTGGTGCTGTTCGCCTTCCTGGCCACGCATCTGGTCAATCACGCCCTGGGCATCGTCTCGCTGCAGGCGATGGACGGGGGGCGCGAGGTATTCCTGTTCGTCTGGCGCTCCTGGGCCGGCACGGCGGTGTTGCTGGCGGCGACCGTGGCCCATGTCGCCACCGGCCTCGCCTCGATCTACCGCCGGCGGACCTGGCGCGGCATCACGACATCCGAGATCATCCAGTACGTCACCGCACTGGCCATCCCGCCGCTGCTGGTGCTCCACATTCTCGCCAACCGGGGCCTGCACGAACTGCACGGCCTGGAGGACACCTACAGCTGGGTGCTGATGGGACTGTGGCAGCTCGACCCCTTCGAGGGCCTGAAGCAGGCGGCGCTGACGATCATCGCCTGGATCCATGGCTGTCTCGGCGTCCACATGTGGCTCAGGCTGAAGCCACGCTACCGCCCCTGCGCCCCGGCGCTCTACACCGCCGCGCTGATGGTGCTGGTTCTCGGCCTCGCCGGCTTCGTCAGCGGCGGTCAGGAAGTGAGCCTGCGCGCTCAGGATCCGGTCTGGCTGCAAGCCTACACGCAGCGCACCGCCCTGCCGGCGGAGGCGGCTGCCTGGGTCTACGAGACGCGCGATGCGACGTGGACCGCCATGATCGCCTTCATCGCCTTTTTCGGCGCCGCACGGGGCGCCCATTATCTGTGGGAGCGGCGGCGCAACCTGGTCACCATCCGCTATCCCGACAACCGCCGCGCCATCGTCGAGCCAGGCGTCACGGTGCTGGAGGCCAGCCGCCGCGCCGGCATCGCCCACGCCAGCGTCTGCGGCGGCCGCGGGCGCTGCTCCACCTGCCGTGTCCGGGTGCTGGAGGGCTGGGAGGAGATGCCGCCGCCGGAGGACACCGAGCGCCGCGTGCTGCGCCGGATCGGCGCGCCGGAAGGGGTCCGGCTGGCCTGCCAGCTCCGGCCCGAGGCCGATCTGCGCGTCCTCCCCCTGGTGGCGGAGCCGGCGGAGGTCCGCGACGCCTATGGCCGCAACGGCTACGCTCAGGGCGCGGAGCGCCGCATCGCCATCCTGTTCGCCGACCTGCGCGACTTCACCCGCTTCGCCGAGGGCCGGCTGCCCTATGACGTGGTCTTTGTCATCAACCAGTATTGCCGCTATATGGGCCGCGCGGTCGAGGCCAATGGCGGCCGGCTCGACAAGTTCATCGGCGACGGGGTAATGGCGCTGTTCGGCATCGAATCTGGACCCGAGGAAGGGGCGCGGCGGGCGCTGGCGGCGGCGCGCGACATCTCCGTGGCGCTCGATCGCATGAACCAGGCCCTGGCCGACGATCTGGGCCAGCCCATGCGCATCGGCATCGGCGTCCATGTCGGCGACGTCATCGTCGGCGAGATGGGCTACCGCGACACGGTCTCGCTGACCGCCATCGGCGACGCGGTGAACACCGCCAGCCGGCTGGAGGCGGCCAACAAGGAATTCGGCAGCCAGCTGGTGCTGTCGGCCGAAACCGCGGCGACTGCAGGACTGGACATGAGCGGGCGGACCCGGCGGCAGATCGCCATTCCCGGCCGCGACCGCACCGTCGACGCCTTCGTCCTCGATTCGGCCACGGACCTGCCGGAGAGCGGGGGCGAGACGAAACCGTGAGCGGACCGACGGAGACGTTCCGCGGCGTCGTCCGCGCCGAACAGTGCGACCATTTCGGCCACATGAACGTGCAGTTCTACGACGCCGCGCTGAGCGACGCCTTCCTGCACATGCTGTCGCTGATCGGGCTGGGCCCCGCGGTGGTGAAGCAGCGCCGGCTCGGCCTCGCCGCCGTCTCCATGGAGCTGAAGTTCCGCCGCGAGCTGCGGCCCGGCGATCTGTACATGGTCGAGACCGGCTTCCTGGAAGTGACGGAGCGGCAGGTCCACACCGCCCACCGCATGACCCGGCTGACCGATGGCGTGCTGGCGCTGAACGCGCATTCGCTGGGCTTCCCCTTCGATCTGGAGGCGCGCAAGCGGACCACCATGCCCGACGACATTCTCGCCGCCGCCCGGACCTTCGTCGCCCCGAAAGAGGTGTTCGGCCTGTGAGCGGGGATGCGGTCTACTGGCGCGGGGTGTTCAACCAGTGGCAGCGCGGCCTGGGCGGCCACGTCAACATCCAGCACTACGCCAACGCCATCGAGGAGGCGCGCCGGGCGCACGCCTTCGAACTGGGCCACGACCCGATCGAACTGCGCGCGAATGGACTGGCCGTCCGCCCGCTGAAGGAGCGCATCGACTTCCGCCGGGAGCTGGCGCCGGGCAACGCCGCCTTCATCGAGGGCGCGGGCGGTCTGGACAATGACGGGGAAACGACGCTGGCGGGCCGCATGCTGCGTCCGCATGACGACGCGCCGGTCATGCGCTTCGAGACGAGCTGGGCGATCCACGATGTCGAGCGCCGCGTCCATTCCGACGGAGCGGGCCACGACCTGCTGGCGCTCGGCGGCGACGCGCGGCTGAGGCCGATGCCGGAGCCGTGGACGCCGGCGCGCCTGCCGGCGCACGCGCTGCTCGCCTGGCGCGGCACCGTGGAGGTGCGCGACTGCGACGAGCACGAACTGCAGTCGCCCCGGGCGATCTTCGACATCGTCACCCGCGCGCTCTGGGCGGTGCAGATCCCGCTGGGCGGCCACCGGCGGGAGATGGGCCAGCGCGGCGCAGCCGGCGCCATGACCGCCGTCCAGGTGCGCCACGGCCGGCCGGCGCGCATGGGCGACCTGCTTTCCGTACGGGTGGCGACGCTCGGCTTCGGCGAGACCTCGGTCCGCTTCGGCCAGCTCATCGCCGACGAGACCGACGGGGAGATCGTGGCCCGGGTCGAGTACGTCATGAGCTTCTTCGACCGCGCCAGCGGCCGGCGCAGCCCGCCCGATGCCGCCGCGTTGGAGGGATTCCGGGCCCTGCTGGCCCCGTGACCGCGGTTCTGGAATCGGTCGTCCCACTGTTCGCGCTGGTCCTGCTCGGCTTCGCGGCGATGCGCTTCCGGGTGCTCAGCACCGAAGGCCTCGCGGGCCTCAACCGCTTCGTCTACTACTTCGCCCTGCCGGTGCTGCTGTTCTTCATCTTCGCCCGCGCGCCGATGGGCGCGCTGTCGGACTGGCGGCTGGTAGCGGCCTATTCCGGGGCTTCGGTGATCCTGTTCTTCGCCACCCTGCTGCTGGGCCGCGCCGTCTTTCCGGGGCGGAGCCTGGCCGAACGCACCGTGGTCGCCGGCGGCGCCTCCTTCTCCAACATCGCCTATCTGGGCGTGCCGCTGGTGATCGGTGCGCTGGGGCCTGCGGCGGGCGCGCCGGCGGGACTGATCCTGCTCGCCGACAACCTGATCCTGATCACCCTGATCATGGGCTTCCTGGAGGCCGCTTCGGCGCCCAGCTTCCGCCCCGCGCGGCTTGCGCTGAACGTGCTGAAGGGCTTCGGGCGCAATCCCTTCATGCTGGGCATGGTGCTGGGCGTGGTCTGGGGCCTTCTGGCCCTGCCGCTGCCGGGACCGGTGGAACGCTTCGGCGACCTGCTGGGCGGCGCGGCCGGCCCCTGCGCCCTGTTCGCGCTGGGCGGCAGCCTCTACGGACGACCCATTGCCGAAGGCCGCGCGGAGGTGGGCTTCGCCACGGTCTGCAAGCTCGCCGTGCATCCGGCGCTGGCGGCGGTGCTGGCCTTCCTGGTGCTCGATCTGCCCCCCGATCTGGCGCTTCTGGTGGTGGTCATCGCCAGCCTGCCCACCGGCGCGAACATCTACGTGCTGGCGGCTCAGTACGATGCGGCGGTCGCCCGCGCCTCGACCATCGTGCTGCTGACCACGGGCCTTGCCGTGCTCTCCGTCTCGGGGCTGCTGATCGCCGCCAGTTGACGGAGAATGCAGCCAGGGGCCCAGGCCATGCGTCTGACGCAGTTCAAAGGGGAAGCATGAGCGCTGGTTCGCGACTGAACGTGGGATCATATTACCCTAGCGTGCATCCTATAAGGGATACCGTATGGTCCGAAAGGTCCGGGCATGAGTTACCGCGTTGCGTCCGCGTTCGAAGCGATCCGGCTGTTCCGGCGTCACTGGGTTGCGATACCCCTGATTATCCTGGCCTTTGCCGGGGCCTGGCTGCTGGTGCACGCTGACGGCGGCACGAAATACGTCCACCTGCACGTCATCTACTTTCCGATCCTGCTGGCCGCCTTCCGTTACGACGAGCTCGGCGGCTTCGTCGCCGGTCTCGTGGGCATGATCCTCATGGGGCCGCTGATGCCGCTCGACGTCGCGACGGGCGAGATGCAGCCGGCCTCGAACTGGCTGTTCCGCGGCGTCTACCTCTGCGCCATCGGCGTGGTGATCGGCCTGCTCAACCGCATCGTCCTGCGGGGCCGGGAAGAGCGCTTCCGCCTGGCCAACTACGATGCGAGCACCGAACTGCCGCTCGCCGGACCGCTGCGGCGTCATATCGCCCAGACCCTGGAGGCCGAGGGCGGCTCCAGCGGCCAGCACGCCGTCATCCACCTCAACCTGACAAATGGCGACGACATCCATTCCTCGTTCGGGGTCGACGCCTACGAGACGCTGATGCGGTCCTGCGCGCGGCGCATCGCCGGGGCCCTTCCCGACGACGGCTTCCTGGCGCGCGGCGGTCAGGCGCGGTTCCTCTGCTTCCTGATCAACACGCCGGAAGCGGACGCGGTGGCGGTCGGCCAGGATCTGCGCTCGGCGCTGCGTGATCCGCTGGACATGGGCGGCCTGCCGGCGCTGGTGGACTGCGAGATCGGTATCGCGACCTATCCGGACCACGGAGATGAGCCGGAGGAACTGCTGCGGGCGTCCTTCGCCGCCATCGCCCGCGCCGGTCAGGCCCCGAACAGAACGGTGCATCTTTTCGACTCCGGGCAGGACGGCGCACAGCGCGACAACCTGCGCCTGCTGTCGGACCTGCGCGGCGCCATCGACGGGCGGCTGCTGGTCTTCCATGCGCAGCCGAAGTTCGCCGTGGACGGTTCACTCTGGGGCGCCGAACTGCTTGTCCGCTGGGCGCATCCGGAGAACGGCTTCATTTCGCCCGCCCGGTTCATCCCGCTGGCGGAAAAATCGCGGCTGATCTTCGATCTCACCCGCTTCGGCTTCGAGACCGCGAAGCGCCATGTCCTCGACGTCCGCGGATTTGCGCCGCACTCGGCGCTGCGGTTCTCGGTCAACGTCTCCGGCAGCGACGTCACCGATCCGCGCTTCCCGGACATGCTGCGCGAGGCCTTCGGCGACGATCCCGCCGACCTCGCCCTGCTCGAACTCGAGATCACCGAAACCGCGATCATCGAGGATATGGAACGCCTCGTCCCCGTCCTGGAACGCGTGCGCGAAACCGGCGTCCGCATCGCCATCGACGACTTCGGGACCGGCTATTCGTCGCTCGTCTATCTCAAGAGGATTCCGGCCGACACGCTGAAGATCGACCAGTCCTTCGTCCGCGACGTCATGAGCTCGGAACGCGACGCCATTCTGGTCCGGCGCACCATCCAGATCGGCAAGGACCTGGGCATGGACATCGTCGCCGAGGGCGTCGAGACGCAGGAGATCGCCGACTGGCTGGTCGCCAATGGCTGCGACCGCCTGCAGGGATATTTCTTCTCCAGACCGCTGCCGCCGCCGGAATGGCGCGACCTAGCGATGGCGCGGCAGGCCGGCCCGCCGCCCTTTCCGGCCTCCAAATAGCCGCCGGGCCTGGCCTCAGCCCTCGTTCTCGATCGGGTTGATCAGAACGCCGACATTGGTGATCTCGACCTCGACCGTATCGCCATCCTTCATGAACACGGGGGGCGTCCGCTTCATGCCCACGCCGCCCGGCGTGCCGGAGACGATGACGTCGCCCGGCTCCAGTTCCATGAAACTGGTGATGTAGGAGATCAGGAACGGCACGTTGAAGATGAGCTGGTCGGTATTGGCGTGCTGCATGACCTCGCCGTTGAGGCGCGTGGTCAGCGTCAGCCGGGAGGGATCGGGGATTTCGTCGGAGGTGACCATCCACGGCCCGAAGGCGCCGGTCGCGGTGAAGTTCTTGCCCGGCATGAACTGGTGGGTGTGGGCCTGCCAGTCGCGCACCGAGCCGTCATTGTAGCAGGCATAGCCCGCGATGTGCTTCAGGGCGTCGTCGCGGTCGATATGGCGGCCGGCCTTGCCGATGATCACGGCGAGTTCGCCCTCATAGTCGAACTGGTCGGAGTTGCGCGGCTTCACCATGGCCTGGCCATGACCGACCTGGCAGTTGGCGTAACGCGGGAACAGCACCGGGTAGCCCGTCGGATCGCGGCCGGTCTCGATGCGGTGATCCTCGTAGTTCAGACCGACGCAGACGATCTTGCGGGGATCGGGAATGACGGGCAGGAAGGTCACGTCCTTCAGCGCATGATCGGGCTTGCCCTCGGAGCCGGCCTGGATGGCCTTGCCCAGCGCGTCGTCGGCGAGCACCTCGCGCAGGCTGTGGTACTTCTGGCCCAGCAGCGGGAACAGGTCGATCACCGCGTCGCCCTCGACGGCGCCGAAGCTCGTCTTTCCGTCGATCTCGAAGCTCATCAGCCGCATGACGTGTCCTTCCCCTTGCCCGACTGTTCGTTGGCCGAACCCTAGTGCGGAAATCCGGCTTCTTGAAGATACAAATTTCTCACCGGTCCCCGGCGCTCAGCCGAGATAGCGGGCCGCCAGATGGGTCCGGAACGCCTCGGCCGACAGCGGCGCGCCGGTGGCGTCGGCGAGCACTTCTTCCGTCGTCGCGGAAAGGCCGCGGCGGTGGACCTTCTCCCTGAGCCAGCCGGTGAAGGCCGTGAAGTCCCCGCCGGCGACCCGTTCGTCCAGATCAGCGACATCGCGCCTGAGCGCCGCCATGAGCTGCGCCGCCGCCAGCGCGCCCAGCGTGTAGGTCGGGAAATAGCCCACCGCGCCGTCCATCCAGTGGATGTCCTGCAGGCAGCCGTCGCGGTCGTCGGGCGGGCGGATGCCGACAAGCCCCGCCATGCCGTCGTTCCATGCGCCGGGCAGGTCGCCGACGGCGAGATCGCCCGACAGCAGCGCCTTCTCCAGACGGTGCCGCAGCACGATATGCAGCGGATAGGTCGCCTCGTCGGCGTCGACGCGGATCAGGCCGCGCGCCACGCGGGTGACCAGCCGGTTCAGATTGTCGGGGTCGAAGGCGGCCTGCGGGCCGAAGGTCTCCGCCAGAAGGGGCGCGAGCCAGTGCAGGAAGGCCGGCCCGCGGGAAAGCTGCATCTCGCAGATCAGGGACTGGCTCTCGTGCAGCGCCATGCCGCCCGAGCGGCCGACCGGCTGGCCCCGCCACTTGGCGGGCAGGCCCTGTTCGTAGAGGGCATGGCCGGTTTCGTGGACAATGCCCATCAGCGCCTCGGCGAAGCCCTCGGGCGCGTAACGCGTGGTCAGGCGGACGTCGTCCTGCACGCCCCCGGTGAAGGGGTGGACACTTTCGTCCAGCCGGCCCTGTGCGAAGCGGAAGCCGAGCGCCGCCATGACCCGCTGGCCCAGCGCCTTCTGGCCGGCGAGGGGAAAGGGGCCGCGCGGCGGCGCCGGTTCGGGCGCCTCGGCCTGACGGGACAGGATGTCATCGATCATGTCCGGCAGCCAGACGGCCAGATCCTCGAACACGGGCGCGACCGTGGCCTCTCTCAGGCCCGGCTCGAAGAGCTCGAGCTGGGCGTCATAGGGCGCGAGACCGAGCGCCTCGCCCCGCGCCGCCGCGGCCTCCCGCACCAGGGCGAAGACCTTCTCAAGATGGGGCTGCTGGCGGGCGAAGTCGTTGGCGGGACGGGTTTCGCGCCAGCACATTTCCGAGGCCGCGCCAGCCCGCTGCAGTGCCTCGACAAGGTCGGTGGGCACGGCGGTGGCGAGCAGGTACTCGCGGCGCATCAGTTCCAGGTTCCGGGCCTGCCAGCTCTCCAGCCGGTTCCGGTCGGCTTCGGCGCGGTCCAGCAGCTCGGCCGTTTCCGGCGCGATCAGGATCTCGCGGGCGATCAGACTGAGCTCGGCGATCTGGTCGGCGCGGCCCTCCGCCGAACCGGCCGGCATCAGCGTCGCCCGGTCCCAGTAGAGGATGCCGAGCGCGTCCTCGACGCGCCCGCGCCGGCGGAAGCGCGCGACCAGCGCCGCATAGGCGTCCATGCCGTTCACCGGCGTCGCTCCCGGCCGCGTCTGAAACCCATGATCAGCCAGATGACCGCCAGCACCGCGGCCAGCGAGAACCAGGTCAGCGCGTAGTTCAGATGCGTATTGCGCAGGTTGAGGTCGGGGCGTTCCGCGCGGGGCCATTCGCCGCCGCCCTCGGCCACCACGTACCAGGCCGGCGCATCCAGTCCGGAAACGGCGGCCATCGCCGGCGGATCGACCGCGAACCAGGTGCGGCTCGCCGCGTCCGGGCCGGGCGTGAAGATGGTGTCGGGGTCGGGCAGGCGCAACACGCCGGTCACCGTTACCTCGCCCCGGGGCGGCTCGCCCGGCCGCGCCGCGGGATCGCGGAAGCGGCCCGGCACCCAGCCGCGCTCGATCATGACGACCCGGCCGCTTTCCCTCACCAGGGGGGTAAAGACGCGATAGCCGATCTCGCCGTCTTCCGGCCTTCCGGCGCGGTAGACCTCGCCCTCATGGCGGAACACGCCGCTCAGTTCGACGCGGCGGAAGCGCCATTCGGTCGGGTCGGCGAGCGCCTGGGGCAGGGGCCGTGCCGGCTGGTCCATGCGGGCGGCGATCTGCTCGATCAGACCCTGCTTCCAGTCCAGCCGCTGCAGTTGCCAGTAGCCGAGTCCGCAAAGCACGGCGAAGGCCATGGCGGCAAAGATCGTGAGCCAGAGAGAGGGACGAAAACGCAACGCGGCTGTCCTGCGGTTCTAGATATCGACGTCCTGCGTCGCCCGGTTGCGGAACTGCAGCGCGATCAGCAGGGCCTTGGCCGGGCGCAGCAGGATGAGCGAGCCGCCGATCACGACCGGCAGCAGGTAGAGCGGATGGACCCAGACGGGCGGGGCGAAGCTGAACTCCACCCAGAGCGCCAGGGCCGCGGCGACGGCGCCGATGATGAAGATGATGAAGACGGCGGGGCCGTCGCCCGAATCGACCTTCGAATAATCCAGGTCGCAGACGTCGCAGGCCGGCGCCACCTGCAGGAAACCGCTGTAAAGCCGCCCCTCCCCGCAGCGCGGACAGCGGCAGCCGAAGCCGGCCCGGAATGGCGAGACGAAGCCGTCTTCCATCGATTCCGGGCCGGCGATCAGGCGGTCACTGGTGGATGACGCCGCCGGCGCCGCCCCACCAGTAGATGCAGACGAACAGGAACAGCCAGACCACGTCGACGAAGTGCCAGTACCAGGCCGCCGCCTCGAAGCCGAAATGGTGGTCGGGGCTGAAGTGGCCCTTGATCGACCGCACCAGGCAGACCAGCAGGAAGATGGTGCCGATCAGGACGTGGAAGCCGTGGAAGCCCGTCGCCATGAAGAAGGTCGAGGCGTAGATGCCGTCCCGGAAACCGAAGGGCGCGTAGGCGTATTCATAGGCCTGCACGCAGGAGAACAGCGCCCCCAGCAGGACGGTGCAGATCAGCCCGTTGACCAGGCCCTTGCGGTCGCCCTCCCTGAGCGCGTGATGCGCCCAGGTCACCGTGGTGCCGGAGAGCAGCAGGATGACGGTATTGACGAAGGGCAGATGCCAGGGATCGAAGACCTCGATGCCCTGCGGCGGCCACTGCCCGCCGATCCCCTCGTTGGGATAGAGCGCGGCGCCGAAGAAGGCCCAGAACCAGGCGACGAAGAACATCACTTCGGAGGCGATGAACAGGATCATGCCGTAGCGGTGGTGCAACTGGACGACCGGCGTGTGGTGGCCCTTGTGCTCGGCCTCGTCGATCACGTCCCGCCACCACACGATCATGGTGTAGATCACGCCGAGGAAGCCCACGGCGAAGACGATGACCGGGATGATCGAGCCATCGGTATTGTGCCGCGGGATCGAGAGGATGCCGCCCACCGCCATGAGAAAGGCGGCTATGGCGCCGATGATCGGCCAGGGGCTCGGATCGACGAGATGGTAATCGTGGTTCTTGGCGTGAGCGTCAGCCATGCTCTCACTCCCTCCTTGCCGCGCCGTCCCCACCGGCGGCGCTGACCCTGCTGTCCGGCTCGCCCTTGGCGGGCTTCGCCTCGAAGAACGTGTACGAGAGCGTGATGGTGCGCACCTCGTCCGCGTTGGGATCCTGCTCGATGGCGGGATCGACGTAGAACTGTACCGGCATGTCCACCGACTGCCCGGGTGCGAGCGTCTGCTCGGTGAAGCAGAAGCACTCGATCTTGACGAAATACTGCCCGGCCTTCAGCGGCGCGACGTTGAAGCTCGCCGTGCCCGTGATGGTCCGGTCGGTCGGGTTGGTGGCCCGGTAGAAGGCGAGCCCCGTCTCTCCGGTGCGCACCGTCATGTTGCGCTGCACGGGCTCGAAGGACCAGGGCATGCCGCGGGCCAGGGTTGAATCGAACTCCACCTTCATCGTGGTCTCGCCCAGCATGTCGGACCCGGCCTCGGCCTGCTGGGTGGTGCCGGCGAAGCCGGTGACCCGGCAGAACAGGTCGTAGAGCGGCACGGCGGCGTAGGACAGGCCGGCCATGCCCGCCACCATGGCGAGGCAGACGACGACGATCCGTCCGTTGCTGCGGCCGCTAGCGCTGGACACCGATATCCCCATTCATCACGGGCAGATCGCCCTGGCTCATCTTCACCAGCGAGCCGGCGAAGACCAGCCCCACGAAGGCCGCCAGCGCCAGCGCGACGGCCAGATTGCGGCCGCGGCGGCGTTTCGCCTCCTGCTCGTTCAGCGGCTCGAAGCGGTCCATCAGACCCACCCCGCCGCATGCTCGATCCCCAGCGCCGCGAACAGCGCGAAGAGATGCAGGATGGAATAGCCGAACAGCCGCTTCGCGCCCTCGTAAAAGCCCGTGGGCTGCCGCCAGACGACGGCGGCGAGGGCGATGAACACCAGGCTGCTCGCAACGGCGACGGCGAGGTAGAGCGCCCCGCCGACGCCGAGAACCCAGGGCAGCAGCGCCACCGGCGCCAGCAGGACCGCGTAGACCAGGATCTGCCGCCGCGTCGCCGGTTCCCCCGCCACGACCGGCAGCATCGGCACGCCCGCGCGGGCGTAGTCGCCGCTGCGGTAGAGCGCCAGCGCCCAGAAGTGCGGCGGCGTCCACAGGAAGATGATGGCGAACAGCGCCCACGCGCCCGGCGCGGCGAGGTCGCCCGTCACCGCGGCCCAGCCGATCACCGGCGGAAACGCGCCCGCGGCGCCGCCGATGACGATGTTCTGGGGCGTCAGCCGCTTCAGCCACATGGTGTAGATGACGGCGTAGAAGAAGATGGTGAAGGCCAGCATGGCCGCGGCCGCCAGGTTGACCAGCAGGCCCATGGTGAAGACCGAGGCTGCGGCCAGGAACAGGCCGAAGACGAGCGCGTCGCCGCGTCCGACGAGCCCCGCCGGCACGGGCCGGGCGGCGGTGCGGGACATGACGGCGTCGATGTCGGCGTCGAACCACATGTTGATGGCGCCGGAGGCGCCGGCGCCGACGGCGATGCAGATCACCGCGATCAGCGCCGTGACCGGATGCACGGACCCGGGCGCGGCCAGCAGGCTGACGGCGCTGGTGAACACCACCAGCGACATCACCCGCGGCTTGAGCAGACGCATGAAGTCGACCGCCCGGGCTTCCGTGGCCCGGGTGGCTTCGTTCTTCGCAGCATATGCGGCGTCGCTCATGGCGGTGCGGTCCTCAGCCCTGCTGACGCTCGCGGACCACCGGCAGGTCCTCGTACTGGTGGAACGGCGGCGGCGACGGCAGTTTCCACTCCAGGGTGGTGGCGCCCTCGCCCCACGGATTGTCGCCCACGCGGCGCTTGGCCATGTAGGCCTCGATCACGCCGAACAGGAAGACCAGCACGCCGACGCCGGAGAGATAGGCGCCCCAGGACGAGATCTCGTTCCACGGCGCGAACGCCTCCGGGTAGTCGGGGATGCGCCGCGGCATGCCCTGCAGGCCCAGGAAGTGCTGCGGGAAGAACAGCAGGTTCACGCCGATGAAGGTGACCCAGAAGTGCAGCTTGCCGACGAACTCGGAGTACATGTAGCCGGTCATCTTCGGGAACCAGTAGTACCAGGCGCCGAAGATCGCGAACACCGCGCCCATGGACAGCACGTAATGGAAGTGGGCCACGACGTAGTAGGTGTCGTGCAGGTAGTTGTCGAGACCGGCATTGGCCAGCACCACGCCGGTGACGCCGCCCAGGGTGAACAGGAAGATGAACCCGATCGCCCAGATCATCGGCGTGCGGAAGCTCATCGAGCCGCCCCACATGGTCGCGATCCAGGAGAAGATCTTGATGCCCGTGGGCACCGCGATGACCATCGTCGCCGCCGTGAAGTAGGCGCGGGCGTCGAGGCTGAGGCCCACCGTGTACATGTGGTGGGCCCAGACGACGAAGCCGACGACGCCGATCGCGACCATGGCGTAGGCCATGCCGAGATAGCCGAAGACCGGCTTCTTCGAGAAGGTCGAGACGATGTGGCTGATGATGCCGAAGGCCGGCAGGATCAGGATGTAGACCTCCGGGTGGCCGAAGAACCAGAACAGGTGCTGGAACAGGATCGGGTCGCCGCCCATCGAGGCCTCGAAGAAGGCGGTGCCGAAATTGCGGTCCGTCAGCAGCATGGTGATGGCGCCGGCCAGCACGGGCAGCGACAGCAGCAGCAGGAAGGCGGTCACCAGCACCGCCCAGGCGAACAGCGGCATGCGGTGCAGGGTCATGCCCGGCGCGCGCATGTTGAAGATGGTGGTGATGAAGTTGATCGCGCCCAGGATCGACGATGCGCCGGCCAGGTGCAGCGACAGAATGGCGAAGTCCATCGCCATGCCCGGATGGCCGAGCGACGACGAGAGCGGCGGATAGATCACCCAGCCGGTGCCGGCGCCGTCGCCACCGGGGCCGCCGGGAACGAACATCGACAGCACCAGCAGCCCGAAGGACGGCGGCAGCAGCCAGAAGGAAATGTTGTTCATCCGCGGGAAGGCCATGTCCGGCGCGCCGATCATCAGCGGCACGAACCAGTTGCCGAAGCCGCCGATCAGCGCCGGCATCACCATGAAGAAGATCATGATCAGGCCGTGGCCGGTGATCAGCACGTTGTAGAAGTGATGGTCGCCGCCGAGGATGTCCGCGCCCGGGCTCTGCAGCTCCATGCGTATCAGCATGGACATCACGCCGCCGATGATGCCCGCGATGATCGCGAAGATCAGGTACAGCGTGCCGATGTCCTTGTGGTTGGTCGAATAGACGAAGCGCTTCCAGCCCTTCGGGTTGCCGTGGGCGTCGACCGATTTGCCGAGATAGCTCATGTCTGGCTCACTTTCCTGACGAGAGGTTTCAGCGACGGCCGGACTGCGCGACCTTCAGGTCGCCGCCGTCCAGGCCCGCGGATTGCTGCTGCGCCCAGGCCTCGAACTCGTCCTTGCTGACGACCTCGACCATGATCGGCATGAAGCCGTGCAGCATGCCGCACAGCTCCGAGCACTGGCCGAAATAGGTGCCTTCCTTCTCGAAGTAGATGGGCAGCTCGTTCAGATGGCCGGGCCAGCCGTCGACCTTGCCGCCGGCGGCCGGCATGGCCCAGCTGTGGCCCACGTCGGCGGCGGTGACCTGGACCTTGATGTTGGTCCGGGCCGGCAGCACGACGACATTGTCGGTCTTGAGCAGGCGCAGCGCGGGGTCGTAGCCCTCCTCGCCCTCGTTGATCATGTTGGCCACGAAGGAGAAGCCGCCATGGTCGGGATACTCGTACTCCCAGTACCACTGATAGCCGGTCGCCTTCAGCGTCATCTCCGCGTCCTCGACCTCGTGGGTGTTGATCAGCAGCTTGAAGGACGGCACGGCGATGACCAGCAGGATCAGGATCGGGACGATGGTCCAGACGACCTCGACCAGCGTGTTGTGGGATGTGCGCGACGGCGTCGGGTTGGAGCGCTCGTTGTAGCGCACCATGACCCAGATCAGCAGACCCAGCACGAGCAGGGTGATCAGCGTGATGATGACCAGCAGGAGGTTATGGAAATCGACCATTTCCTCCATCAGGGGAGAGGCCGCCCCCTGCATGTTGAGTCCCCAGGGTTCCCCCTGGCCCAGCCGCCCCTCCTGGCCGAAGCCCGCCGTCGTCATCGACAAGAACGCCGCGATCGCGAGAAAGATCCGCATCATTTCCGTTCCGATCCTCGATACCTGTAACCCGTCCGCGGCACCCCGGCCGCAGACCCCCCTTATAGCTGCGCCGGAACCTACCCTCCAAGCGAGCCGCGCCACAGGGGCGATAATGTCGCAATTGAAGCTGTACTATCCGGTTCCACCCGCCGCCGGATCGTCGAGCGCCGAGCGGCCGGCGGCGACATGACCCGCCGCTTCCGCGCGCCCGCGCAGTTCCTTCGCCCACTTCCGGCTCTTGGCCGCCATGACCTCCGGCGGCACGCCGAGCTGGACCATGGCCGCGGCGCCGTTCGCCGTCTCCCGGTAGCTCTCGATCAGGCCGTCCTCGCCGAAGACGAAGATGGAGGTGCCTTCCAGCAGCACGTGGTTGCCCGCGAAGGCCGGCATGGTGGAGATGAAGCTGAACAGGTAGCGGGCATAGCCGGTGCGCCCGTCGCAGACGGGATCGATCATCTGCCAGCGGAAATCCTTCGCATCGCCCCAGAAATGGCTCGACAGCATGTGGGCGATTCGCTCGCGGCCCTCGAACGGGCCGTAGATATAGTCGTGATAGACGCCGTCCCCGGCGAACAGGGCCGCCAGCCCCGCGCCGTCATTGGACTCCACCGCGTCGGTGAAGCGCTTCAGCACGTTCTCGAAATCCACCATCTGGCATCTCCCCCGGTCTTTCGGCCCATGCTACAGCAGGGTGACGCCGCGCCGCGACCGGAACATTTCCGAGTCGCATTTCCGGAACAGGCGCGAACGAAAGGGGACAGACCGGTGGCGGCGGAACGAATCGGGACGCGCCGATTCGTTCCCGCGCCGGTGAGCGAGGCCGGGGAGGGCCCGAAACGATGATATTCCGCGATCCGGTCCACATGACCGAAGAGCTCGGCATGCTGCGCGACACCGTACGCCGCTTCGTCGCCGACGAAGTGACCGGCAAGGGTGACGCCTGGGAGAAGGAGGGGCGCACGCCGAAGTCGGTGCTGAAGAAGCTGGGCGATCTCGGTGTGCTGGGCGTGCGCTATCCGGCCGAGTATGGCGGTTCCGAACTCGACACCCTGGCCACCGTGGCGCTGCACGAGGAACTCGGCCGCTCCACCTATGGCGGCTTTCACGCCATGGTCTCGGTCCACACCGACATGGCCTCGCCGCATCTGGCCCGCTACGGCACCGACGAACAGAAGCAGAAGTACATGCCCGCCATCATCGCCGGCGACATCCTGACCGCGGTCGCCGTGACAGAGCCCGGCGCGGGTTCCGACGTCGCCGGCATATCGACCAAGGCCGTGCGCGACGGCAATGGCTGGCGGCTCAACGGGCGCAAGATCTTCATCACCAATGGCGCCACCGCCGACGTGCTGTTCGTCGCGGCCAAGACCGACAGCTCGGTCAAGGGCAGCCGCGGCATCTCCATCTTCATCGTCGAGCGCGACACCCCGGGCTTCGAGACGGCGCGCACGCTGGACAAGACCGGCTGGCGCTCCTCGGACACCGCGGAGCTGGTGTTCGAGGACGCGCGCCTGCCCGCCGACGCCCTGCTGGGACAGGAGAACCGGGGCTTCTACGCCATCATGGACAATTTCCAGAACGAGCGGCTGACCCTCGGCGCGGCCTGCGTCGGCATGGCCATGGCCGGGATCGAGCAGACGCTCGACTGGGTCAAGCAGCGCCGCGCCTTCGGCAACCCGCTGTGGGATCTCGGCGCGGTGCGCCAGCGCATGGCGAAGGCCGCCGCCGAGGTCGAGGCCGCGCGGCAGCTGACCTGGCATGCCGCCTGGCTCGACGCGCAGGGCCTCGACTGCACGCGCGAGGTCTCCATGGTGAAGGCGCTGACCGGCGACATGGTCAACCACGTGCTCTACGAGTGCACCCAGTTCTTCGGCGGCATGGGCTTCATGACCGAGAACCCGGTCGAGCGCATGTACCGGGACGCGCGGGTGATGTCGATCGGCGGCGGCGCTTCCGAGGTGATGCTGGAGGAGGTGGCCAAGCGGCTCTGATCAGAGCCCGCCGCCCAGTCCCAGCACGTCGACCATGCCATAGAGGCCGGGCGGGCGCCCTTTGGTCCACATCGCGGCCCGCACCGCGCCGGCGGCGAAGATGGCGCGGTCGGTCGCCGTGTGGCTGAGGGTGACCCGCTCGTTGTCGGTGGCGAAGACGATCGAGTGCTCGCCGACGACATTGCCGCCGCGCAGCGCCGCATAGCCGATCTGGCCCTTCTCCCGCGCGCCGGTATGACCGTAACGCCCGCCCACGGCGACCCTGTCGTGGTCCTGGCCCCGGCCCTCGGCGGCGGCCTTGCCCAGCATCAGCGCGGTGCCGGACGGCGCGTCGATCTTCCAGCGGTGATGCATCTCCACCACCTCCACGTCCCAGTCGAGGCCGAGGGCGGCGGCGACCTGCTTCGCGGTCTGCATCAGCAGGTTGACGCCGAGCGACATGTTGCCGGCCTGGACCACGGCGACCCTTTCGGCCGCGCGTTCGATCTCGGCCTGCTGGTCCTTCGACAGTCCCGTGGTGCCGATCACCAGCGCACAGCCGGCCGCGGCGGCGGCCTTCGCGTTGGCGACCGTCGCCTCGGGCACGGTGAAGTCGATGACCACGTCGGCGGCGCCGAAAACCGCGGCCGGGTCGTCGGAAACCGCGATGCCGATCGGCTCGAGGCCAGCCAGCCGGCCGAGGTCCTGGCCCACCGCGCCGCCGCCCTTCGCCTCCAGCCCGCCGGCGATTTCCGCGCCCTCGGTTTCGCTGACCTGCTTCAGCAGCATCCGTCCCATGCGCCCGGCGGCGCCCGCAATTGCGATCCTCATGCTTCCCTCCGGCTTCCGCCCTGACGTGAAAGGCCATAAACTCACGGCCATGCATTTGAAATCAAGCTGGATGGACGCGGCCGCCACCGGCCGCCTGCGCGAGCACGCGGCCCGCAACCTGGCGAGCTTCGAGCGGACGCCGCCGAACCGGGAGCCGGCCAAGCGCGCCGCGGTCGCCTGTCTCATCACCCATGACGATGACGGCATCCCCTGCTTCGTCATCACCCGCCGCTCCTCGAAGCTTTCCAGCCACAAGGGGCAATGGGCCCTGCCCGGGGGCCGGATCGACCCCGGCGAGAGCGTGATCGAGGCGGCGCTGCGCGAGGTGCGGGAGGAAATCGGCCTGCACATTCCCGATGCGGACGTCCTCGGCCGGCTCGACGATTACGTCACCCGCTCGGGCTACTGCATTGCGCCGGTCGTGGCCTGGGCGGGGGAGCGCCCGGCCTTCACGCTCAACCCGGCGGAGGTGCAGGAGCTGCACATGCTGCCGCTGGCCGACCTGGACCGGAAGGACTCGCCGCAGTTCGTGGAAATTCCCGAAAGCGACCGGCCGGTGATCCGTCTGCCGCTGATGGACAACCTGATCCACGCGCCGACCGCCGCCGTGCTCTACCAGTTCCGGGAGGCGGCGCTGCACGGCCGCCCCACCCGCGTCGCCCACTACGAACAGCCGGTCTTCGCCTGGAAATAGCGGGGGCGGGGCGTTGACCGTCAAGACCCGTCCCCTTGATCCGCCTCCCCCTGGCGAAGGGTAAGGGAGGTCTCCGGCTTCCGCTCTTGAACGCAGCCCGGTTCCGACACTAGATGATGGACGTGTATTCTGGCGCCGCGCGCCGCGTTCCCCCGACCTCCACGCAATCAGGATCTTCATGCCCGACACCGCCCGCACCGCCGACGACGCCCTCGAACTGCTGGATGACCTGCTGAAACGGGCGCTGGCCCACGGGGCCGACGCCGCCGACGCGGTGATGATCCAGAGCGATTCCGTCGGCGCCTCCTGGCGCATGGGCAAGCCCGAAGACCTGGAGCGTTCCGAAAGCCGCGACGTCGGCCTGCGCGTGATCCGGGGCAAGAAGCAGGCGACCGTCGCCTCGACCGACCTGAAACCGGCCATGCTCGACGAACTGGCCGAGCGCGCCAACGCCATGGCCGCCGTCAGCCCGGACGACAAGTGGTGCGGGCTGGCCGACAGCGCGCTCTACGCCGCCGAGGTCCCCGACCTCGACCTGGACGACCATCCCGACCCCGATCCCGAGCAGTTGATCCAGCGCGCCCGCGCGGCCGAGGAGGCGGCGCTGGCCGTCGACGGCGTCAAGCAATCGGAGGGCGGCAGCGCCGGCATGGCCCGCACGCGCATGGCGCTCGCCATCCGCGGTGGCGACCGGCCCTTCGCCGCCAGCTACACCACCTCCAGCCATTCGGTGTCGTGCTCGGTCATCGCCGAGGATGCGCAGGGCCACATGGAGCGCGACTACGATTTCTCCTCGGCGCGCCATTTCGCGGATCTGGCGAGCCCCGAGGCGGTCGGCCGGCAGGCGGCGCTGAACACGGTGCGCCGGGTCGGCTCCCGCAAGATGGGCTCCAACAAGCTGCCCGTGGTCTTCGACCCGCGCGTGGCCAACGGCCTGCTGGGTCACTTCGCCGCCGCCATCAACGGCACGGCGATCGCCCGCGGCACCTCGTTCCTGAAGAACCGCATGGGCGAACGGGTCTTCGCCGAGGGCATCCGCGTGGTGGACGATCCCCTGCGCCCGCGCGGCCTGCGCTCCCGCCCCGTGGACGGGGAGGGCGTAGCGGTCCGCCGCACCGACCTGATCGAGGACGGGGTGCTCAAGACCTGGATGCTGGACAGCGCCACGGCGCGCCAGCTCGGCCTGCAGACCACCGGCCACGCGGGCCGCGGTGCGGGAAGCTCACCGTCGCCGGGACCGAGCAATCTCTATCTGGAGCCGGGCGCGCTCTCGCCCGAGGAACTGATCGCCGACATCGCCGAAGGCTTCTACGTCACCGAGCTGATCGGGTTCGGCGTCAACGGGGTCACCGGCGACTACAGCCGGGGCGCCGCCGGGTTCTGGATCGAGAACGGCCGGATCGGCTTCCCGGTCTCGGAAATGACGGTCGCCGGCAATCTGAAGGACATGTTCCTGAAGCTCCGGCCCGCCAGCGACCTGGTCTTCCGCTATGGCGCCAACGCGCCCACCGTCCGCATCGACGGCATGACCGTGGCCGGGAACTGACGCGCGTGAGCAACCGGGAACTACGGGCCGATCACAGCCTGCTGATGTCGACGGTCCGCCAGGCCGGCGCGCTGGCGCTCGAATTCTTCGATACCGATCTCAAGACCTGGGACAAGGGCGGCGACAACCCGGTCACCGAGGCCGACATCGCCGTCGACGACCTGTTGCGCACGAAACTGACCGCGGCCCGGCCCGATTATGGCTGGCTCTCCGAGGAGACCGCCGACGATCTCGGCCGGCTGGAGAAGCGCAGGGTCTGGATCGCCGATCCGATCGACGGCACCCGCGCCTTCATGCGCCGCGTGCCCGAGTTCACCGTCTGCGTCGCCCTGGTCGAGGACGGCCTGCCCATCCTCGGCGCCGTCTACAATCCGGCCAAGGACGAATTCTTCGAGGCCGCACTGGGCGGCGGGGCGCGCCTCAACGGCCGCCGCATCCGCCCTTCCGAGCAGCACGACGCCGGCGAGGCGCACTTCCTCACCGCCCGGCGCAACATGACCTATTTCGACTGGCCGAAACATGGCGACGACATGAAGTGCACCTGGATGAACTCCATCGCCTACCGCATGGCGCTGGTGGCCTGCGGGCGCTTCGACGCGGCGATCTCCATGGCCGGCAAGCACGACTGGGATATCGCCGCCGCCGACCTGATCCTGACCGAGGCCGGCGCGCGCTGCACCACCACGAAGGACCTGACCTTCCGCTACAATCAGGAGCGTCCGCGCCACCCCAACGTCATCGCCTCGGGCCCGAACCTGCACGACGAACTACTGCGCGTGCTGGCTTAGCGCAATCCTTGAGTAGATCGATTTCCGTTGACGTCCTCGGGCTTGACGAGCCTGCCCCGGACCCCGTTCCGGGGAGGACCTGTGTCGCGGCGCGGATAGGTGCACAGGCCCTCGGATCGAGTCCGAGGGCAACAACATCGGGTGGCTCAATCAAGCAGTGGAATGCTCCAGGCTGCGAACCACCCCCTCACGACGCGCTGACGCGGGCCACCCTCCCCCTTCGGGAAGGGGGAGGGCAGGGTGGGGGATGCGCTTCCCCCGGGAACCAGGGGCGGCAGGATCGTTCAACCGCCGGATTGCGCCGCACAGGCGCGCCCGCCAGTCGCGGCGTTCAGCCCTGCGGCTGCTTCACGTAGCGCAGATAGGGCTTCACCGTCTTCCAGCCGTCGGGGAACTTGTCCTTCGCCGCCTCGTCGGATACCGCGGGGACGATGATGCAGTCCTCGCCGGACTTCCAGTCCACCGGGGTCGCGACCTGGTGCTTCGCCGTCAGCTGCATGGAATCGATGACCCGCAGGATCTCCGCGAAGTTCCGCCCCGTCGCCATGGGATAGGTCAGTATCAGCTTCACCTTCTTGTCGGGGCCGATGACGTAGACGGAACGGATGGTCTGGTTGTCGGCGGCCGTACGGCCCTTCGCCGGCCCGGAGGCTTCCGGGTGGATCATGTCGTAGAGCTTGGCGACCTTCATGTCCTCGTCGCCCAGCATCGGGAAGTTGGGCGCCGTGCCCTGGGTCTCCGCGATGTCCTTCGACCAGGCCATGTGGTCGTCGACCGAATCCACGCTGAGGCCGATCAGCTTGACGTTGCGTTTGTCGAATTCCGGCTTCAGCCGCGCCGCCGCGCCGAGCTCGGTGGTGCAGACGGGCGTGAAGTCCTTCGGATGGGAGAACAGCACCGCCCAGCTGTCGCCGATCCAGTCGTGAAAGCTGATCTCGCCCTCGGTCGAGTTCTGCTTGAAGTCGGGGGCTTCCTCGCCAATGCGCAGGCCCATCGCGTTCCTCCACGTTCATGATGTGTGAATTCCGAAGTTTAACACATAGAGCGCCGTCTTCCTGTGACAATACGAAAGGAGGCCGGAATCTGCGGCGTGGTTTACGCGGGCTTAAGGATGGGCGAGTAGCTATGATGGGTTCGCGCCAGACAGGGGAGCTCCCAGCCGCGATGACCAGCCAGAACGACCGCCCTGCGCCGGCGCCGGCCGAGAGCGCGCCCCGCTCCGCGGCCGAGGAGGCGCAGCGGTTCCGGGACTTCGCTGAGGCGGCGTCGAACTGGTTCTGGGAAATGGATTCCGAGCTTCGTTTCTGCTGGTTCTCCGACAGTTTCGAACGGATCTCGGGCGTGCCGCAATCGCACCTGCTGGGCCGCTCGCGGCGCGACATGCTGGCGCTGGCCGATCCGGTCACCGACGAGATCACCAGCCTGCAGGACTGGTTGGACCACATCGCGGTGCTGGAGGCGCACCGGCCGTTCCGCAATTTCATCCATCCGCGCGTCCATCCGGACGGCCACAAGGTCTACCTGTCGATCAGCGGCAAGCCGATCTTCGACGCGGCGGGACGCTTCGCCGGCTATCGCGGCACCGGCGCGGACATCACCGACCGCATCGAGATCGAGCGCCGGCTGCGCGAAGCGAAGGAGATGGCGGAGGTCGCCGACCGCGCCAAGTCGCGCTTTCTGGCGACGATGAGCCACGAGCTGCGCACGCCGCTCAACGCCATCATCGGTTTCGCCGAGATCATGGACGGGCAGCGCTTCGGCCCGATGGGCGAGCCGCGCTACCAGGGCTATGCGAGCGACATCCTGTCGTCGGGCCGGCATCTGCTGGCGATCATCAACGACATCCTCGATCTCGCCCGCCTGGACGCCGCGCAGATGGAGCTGGACGACGCCTGGATGCCGGTGGACGAGGTGATGGACGACGCCGGCCGCCACATTGCGCCGGTCGCGGCGGCCGCCGGGATCAGGCTGCACCTGGTGGATCCGGAAGCCCCCGCCGAAGTGCTGGCGGACCAGCGGCGCATGCGCCAGGTCCTGCTCAACCTGCTGTCGAACGCGGTCAAGTTCTCGCCGCGCGGCGGCGTCGTCACCCTGGCCTGGCGGACGGACGGGCCGCACGGGCCGGCCCTGGTGGTGACCGACCCGGGGCCCGGCATGACCGCCGACGAGATCCGCCAGGCCGTGGAGCCCTTCAGCCAGATCGCCCATCACCGCACCCGCCATCACGAGGGCACGGGGCTGGGCCTGTCGCTGGCGCGGCGGCTGTGCGAGCTGCACGGCGCGCGTCTGGAGCTGGAAAGCGCGCCGGGCGAAGGCCTCACCGCGAGCATCGTCCTGCCGGAGCACAGAGTGCGGCGCGGGAACGCCTGAGCGGCGCGCCCGGACGGCTGAACGACCCGGATGGCCGATTGAACCGGTCGACACCGCCGAGTCCTGAGCGAACCGCAGGGTCGGCTCGGGACCCATGCCTGAGCAGATCCGGCCGCGCCTATCCGGCGGAAAGGCTCAGGCGTGGGTCCCGGGCCCCGGCTCCGCCGGTCCCGGGACGCCGGGTGCTCTGGTGCAGCCACGCCGACCCTCCCCCATCAAGGGGGAGGGAGAATGCGGTGATCAAATGTTTGAAGGAGCTACCGCGGCGCCATGCGGATGGCGCCGTCCAGACGGATGGTCTCGCCGTTCAGCATCTGGTTCTCGATGATGGTGCGGGCCATGTGCGCGTATTCCGACGGATCGCCGAGGCGCTTCGGGAACGGCACGGAGGCGGCCAGCGCGTCCTTGACGTTGTCCGGCAGGCTGGCCAGCAGCGGCGTCATGAACAGGCCCGGCGCGATGGTGCAGACGCGGATGCCGTCATTCATCAGGTCGCGCGCGATCGGCAGCGTCATGCCGACGATGCCGCCCTTCGAGGCCGAATAGGCCGCCTGGCCGATCTGGCCGTCGAAGGCCGCGACCGACGCGGTGTTGACGATGACGCCCCGGTCGCCGTTGTCGTCCGGCTCGCCCGCCGCCATCTCGGTGGCGGCCAGACGGATGCAGTTGAAGGTGCCGATCAGGTTGACGTCGATCACCTTCCTGAAGGCGTCGAGCGGATGCGGCGTGCCTTTCGAGGTGGTCTTGGTCGCGGTGCCGATGCCGGCGCAGTTGATCAGCACGCGGCAGGGTCCGTGGGCATCGCTGGCGGTCTTGAACGCGGCCTCGGCGGAGGCCTCGTCGGCGACATTGCACTTCGCGAACACGCCGCCGATCTCGCCGGCGATCTTGTTGCCCAGATCCTCGTTGAGATCGAAGATCGTCACCTTCGCGCCGGCGGAAGCCAGCTCGCGCGCCGTGGCGCCGCCAAGACCGGAAGCGCCGCCCGTGACGACGACCGCTGCACCCTTCAGTTTCATTGTCTCTCCCCCCGCGCCGGGACGGCGCCGCTGTCTGGAATGGTCGCCGTCATTAATCACAAGTCGCCGGGGCGCGCAAACCCCGCCGTTCGAGGGGCCCGACCGCATCCGGGCCGAGTTCCCTTGCGGAATGATCCGCCGCCGCGTAAAAGCGCGCGGTCGTAACGCAATCTCAACGTTCGGGCCGGTAGAACCGGTTTCAGGGGGATCGGAGCCACAGGGCGCGGCGCGAAGCCATCCAGAGACCGCGCCCGGATGGTGTGGACAGCATCGGAATCGGATCATGCCACTGGCATCGTGGAGGAGAGGCTCGGTTCGCTCGCTCTCCATCTGGTTCTTCGCGCTGAGCACGATCACCCTGGCCGTCGCGGTCACGCTGTCCTTCCTGCTGATCCACATCCAGGACCGCAATTCCCGAACCATCTCCGAAAGCCTCGTGCGCGGCGACATCGACCGCCGGATGCGGGAGCTGAACGTGCTCCTGCTCGACTACGGCTACTGGGATCAGGCGGTCGCGAACATCGTCCACGACTTCGACCCGGAATGGATCGACAGCGAGTTCGGCGAATATCTCCACCGTCAGGGCGGCATCGACGTCGTCCAGGTGGTGGACGGTCAGGACCGCACCGTGCTGCGCGTGACCGCCGGCGTGCGTCAGGATCCGGCCGCGGCGGCGGCCCCCGGACCGGACCGGATGACGCTGGCGCGGGCCGCCCGGGCGAGCGCGGACAACGCCGAGCCCGAACCCGCCGCCGGCTTCACCTACGAGGACGACGCGCTGTCGATGACGGCGGCGCTCAGGATGACCAGCTACGACGCCGAGAACGACTACAGCACCGACCACGTGCTCTTGTTCTCCCGTCTCGTGGACGAAGAGATGCTGGCGAGCCTGGAGACTGCCAACCTGGTCCGGAACATGCGCATTTCCCCGCAGCCGGCGAAAGGCGCCGAGACCTCCATCCCTCTCGCCCACTACGGCGCCGGCGCCGATCCCTACCTGATCTGGCGTCCGGCCCTGCCCGGCCGGCGCATGATTCCGGCCGCGATCATCGGCCTGACGGTCTTCGCCTGCGTGCTGGCAGTCATCGGGTTCGTCTTCGCCCGGCAGGTGGGTGTTCATGCGCGCCAGCTGACCGAGGCCCGCGCCGCGGCCGAAGCGGCCAATCGCATGAAGTCCGATTTCCTCGCCGGCATGAGTCACGAGCTGCGCACGCCGCTCAACGCCGTCATCGGCTTCTCCGATATCATCAGGAACCAGTATCTCGGCCCGGTCGGCAATCCGCGCTATCTGGAATATGCAGGCGACATCCGCGAGTCGGGCGCGCATCTGCTCTCGCTGGTCGACGATCTGCTGGACCTCTCCAGGATCGAGGCCGGCAAGCTGGAACTCCGCTCGGAACCGCTCGACCTGGAGGACCTGACCCGCCAGGCCATCCGCCTTGTCGGCCATCTGGCCGAAGAGAAGGGCATCGAGCTGAGCTGGACCGCCGACGACGACGCGAAGACGGGGCAGGGCGACGCCAAGGCGGTGCGCCAGATCCTGGTGAACCTTCTCAACAACGCCCTGAAATTCACGTCCGAGGGCGGCCGCGTGCGTTGCGCCATCACCCGCACCGGCCCCGCGGCGATCGAGATCGCCATCAGCGACAACGGCATCGGCATCGGCGAGACCGACATCCCGCGAGTCCTGGAGCCTTTCGTGCAGGTCGACGCCATCTCCGACGGCAAGCTGCGCGGCACGGGGCTGGGGCTGCCGCTGGCGCAAAGGCTGGCGGTACTGATGGGCGGCTCGCTGCGGCTGGAGAGCCGGCTGGGCGCCGGCACGACGGTGCGGGTCGGCCTGCCCGCCGCCGAGGCCGGGTCGGGCGAACGCGGCCAGACAGCCGCCCACAGCGCCTGAACGCAGAGGCCGCCGTCAGCCGCCGCGGGCGGCCTGGGGCGGTCCCTCGCGCACCGTCTCCGGCGACGAGCCGCCGGCCGGCCCGTCGAAGGTCGCGGTCGTCGGGCGCGAGCCCGGTTTCAGACGGGCCTCGCGGCGGGCGATGTAGATGGTCGACGCCACGATGATCAGCGCGCCGGCGACGGTCCACAGATCCGGGATCTCGCCGAACACCAGGAAGCCGGCGACCCCGGCGTAGATCAGGCGGCTGTAGTCGAACGGCGTCACCGCGGTCGCCTCGCCGGCCGAGTAGCCGCGGATCAGCATAGACTGGCCGATGGTGCCGCAGACCGCCAGCGCCACCAGCATCAGGAAGACGTCCAGGCTGGGCATGCGCCAGTAGACCAGCGCCGGCCCCAGCGTCACAACGCTGAGGATCAGGCTGGACCAGAACACCATGGTGTTCGGCGAATCCGTGCGCGAGAGGATCTTGATGAAGATCGTGATCACCGCGACCAGCGCCGCCGCCGCCAGGGCGATGAAGGCCACCGGATCGGTCTCCCCGCCGGGCCGGAGCATGACGATGACGCCGCCGAAGCCGACGATGGTGGCGACGGTGCGCCGGAGCCGGATCGTCTCCCCCAGGAACAGCACCGCCAGCGGGATCAGGAACAGCGGCTTGGTGAAGCTGAGCGCCGTGACGTCGGCCAGCGGCAGGTGCGCGACCGAGTAGAACATGGCGAGCAGCACCACGCCGCCGATCAGCCCGCGCACCAGGTGCATGCCCGGGCGGGTGGTGCGGACGCCGGACAGGCCGGTGCGGAGCGCGAAGGGCAGGATCACCAGCAGGCCGAAGAAGGCGCGGAAGAAGGCGACCTGGAACGGGTGCAGTTCCTGGCTCGCCAGCTTGATGAACACGCCCATGGCGGACAGGAACACGCCGGCCATCAGCAGCCAGAGCGCGCCGCGCACATTGTCGGGCAGCGAATTGAACTTGTCGGTCACACGGACTCGCGACGAAAGGGTAACGGTGGTTGACCCTTAAACCATGAAGCGGTTGAGGACACGTGAAGAAGCCGCATGGGCGCCGCGCGGTTCCGGCGGCGGAACGTCGTCCGCCCCGCCCCCGGAGCGGCGGCCGCCGGGGTCACAGACCGCGGGCGATGATCTCCTTCATGATCTCGTTGGTGCCGGCGTAGATGCGCTGCACGCGGGCGTCGGCGTACATGCGGCTGATCGGGTACTCGGTCATGAAGCCGTAGCCGCCGAAGAGCTGCAGGCACTCGTCGATCATCCGGTTCTGCATGTCCGAGGTCCACCACTTGGCCATCGACGCGGTCTCGGCGTCGAGTTCCTCGCGCAGCAGCTTCGCCATGCAGTCGTCGACAAAGGCGCGGGCGACGCGGGCGTGAGTCTTCACCTCGGCCAGCTTGAAGCGGGTGTTCTGGAACTCGATCAGCGGCTGGCCGAAGGCCTTGCGCTCCTTGCAGTACTCGACGGTCAGGTCCAGCGCGGTCTCGATCGCCTGGGCGGCCGAGATGGCCACCTGCAGCCGCTCCCAGGCCAGTTCCTGCATCAGGTACTGGAAGCCCTTGCCCTCCTCGCCGAGGATTCGGTCGGCGGGAATGCGGACATTGTCGAAGAACAGCTCCGAGGTGTCCTGCGCCTTCAGCCCCAGCTTCTTCAGCCGCCGGCCCTTGTCGAAGCCCTCGTCGCCGCGCTCCAGCATGACCAGCGAGGTGCCCTTGGCGCCCATGCTCGGGTCGGTCTTGGCGACGACGATGACCACGTCGGCGTGCCAGCCATTGGTGATGAAGGTCTTCTGGCCGTTGACCACCAGCTCGTTGCCGTCCTTCAGCGCCGTGGTCTTGACGCCCTGCAGGTCGGAGCCCGTGCCCGGCTCCGACATGGCGATGGCGCCGATCATCTCGCCGCTCGCCATCTTCGGCAGGTAGCGCTTCTTCTGCTCGTCGGAGCCGTAGCGCAGGATGTAGGGGGCGACGATCTCGTTGTGCAGGCCGAAGCCGAGCCCGGTCAGATTCAGCTTCTGCACTTCCTCGAACAGGATCATCGAATAGAGCTTGTCCGCGCCCGATCCGCCGTATTCCTCCGGCATGGACATGCACAGGAAGCCCAGTTCGCCCGCGCGCTCCCAGGCGTCGCGGTCGACATAGCCCTGCTCCTCCCACTTCTCGTGGCGCGGCGCCAGTTCCTCGGCCAGGAACCTGTGCATGGAGCGGCGGAAGATCTCGTGATCCTCGGTGAACAGCTCGCGCGGCTGGCCCATCGTCATTTCTCCCCGGTATGGCGTGGTCTCGTGCGTCCCGTTATAGCGCAGGCGCCGGGAGCGTCACTTGGCGAATTTCGTCTCGGGCCGCGCCTCGGTCTTGCCGTCGACGGCAATGTCGACCTTTTCGTTGAAGAAGCAGAGCAGGCCGCGGATCGGCGCCGCCTCCCGGACCGGGCTCTCGTAGCTCCAGACCAGGTCCTCGTACCGGACCCCGCCGACATCGACATGGTAATAGCTCGCCTCGCCCTTGTAGGGGCAGGCCGTGCGCCGGTTCGACGGCGTCAGCGCTGCGGTGACGTCCTCGCGGGGAATGTAGTGGCGCGTCGGCAGGCCGGTCTCGAACAGGAACTGGGCGCGGTTCGTCTTCGCCAGTGTCTCGCCGTCCAGCGAAACCTCGACCGTGCGCGAGGACGGCAGGACGTCGACGCGGACATGCGGGTCGCGCGGATGGACGAAGATCTGCTCGTCCTCCTCGAACCAGCGGTCCATCTTCTTCCAGTAGAAGGCGCCGTAGCCGGCCAGCTCCGGCACCGCGCTGATCGGCTCCGGGTAGGACCAGACGGCGTTCTCCGCGCGCTTGTCGCCCACCACGACGTCCCAGTAGACCGCATCGCCCTTGAACGGGCAGTGGGTCGAATGTTCGGAGCGGTGCAGGAACTCCGCCCGGATGTCCTCCAGGGGCACGTAGTAGACCGGCGGGATCGGCGGTTCGTAGAGGTAGATCGCGCCGGTGGTGTCGGCGACGGTCTCGCCGTTGAACTCGACGCGGATGCGCTTGCAGCAGGGCTCGGTGCTGACGCGGTGCGGCGCGGTGTCGGCCATGGCTCGCTCTCCCGGAATGGATATCCTGCCGGAATGGTAGCGCAGCCGCACGGCAGGTCGAGAGGGGCAAGGGGGTTGGTTCTGCAGTCCGGGTCCCGGCTCGCGCCTCACGCCGTTCGGCTTGGCCGGGATGACACCCCGATGCGCGGCGCCCCTGGTGTCATCCCGGGCGGAGCGCAGCGGAGACCCGGGACCTCAGCTCCGCCCCAGCACCTTCTCCACCCCGGCGGCGATGTCGAACAGTTCCCGGTCCAGGCCGTTGTGGCCCATCAGCATCAGCCCGACCGGGGCCTCGTCCGGTTCGTGACAGGGCAGGCTGATCGACGGGCGGTCGAGGAAGTTGCCGACCGACGGGTTGCGCAGGCAGAGCAGGTTGAGGCGCGCATAGCTCTCGTCGTCCTCGAAGGCCGCGAAGGGCGGCGGCACGATGGGCACCGTCGGCATCAGCACGGCGTCGAAGCCGCCCATGGACTGGGCGCTGGCCGCCTGCATGGCGCTGCGCGCGTGCATCAGGTCGATATAGTCGGCCGCCGAGATCATCGCGCCCCGCTCGATCCGGGAGATCACGCGGGGGTCGTAGAGCCCGCCCTTGTCGGCGATCAGCGTCCGGTGCCAGGCCCAGGCGTCGGCGGCGGCGAAGCCGCCGGCGGCGTTGAGCGCGGGCAGGGCGTCGATCTCGGGGAAGGCCGCCTCCACCACCGCCGCGCCAGCGTCGCGGAGCCGCTTCAGCGCCGCGTCCCAGCCGGCGGCGACCGTTTCGTCCATGTCGGCGGTGACGTAGTTGGTCATGGTCGCCAGCCTGAGCCCGCCCGCCGGCCGCGCCATCGCCCCCGCGCCGGGGCCGCCCGCCATGATGTCGTCCAGAATGGCGCAGCAGCCGACCGAGTTGCCCAGCGGGCCGACTGAATCCAGCGAATGCGAGAGCGGCGTCGCGCCGGCGCGCGGGATCCGCGCCATGGTCGGCTTGAAGCCGGTGATGCCGCAGAAGGCCGCGGGGATGCGGCAGGAGCCGCCGGTGTCTGTGCCGATGGTGGCCGCGGCCATGCGATCGGCGACGCTCACCGCCCCGCCCGAGGTGGAGCCGCCGGGAATGCGGCCCGTGGCCCGGTCCCAGGGCGCGGCGGGCGTGCCGTAATGCGGGTTGAGCCCGAGCCCCGAATAGGCGAACTCGGTCATCACCGTGCGGCCGGTGATGACGAAGCCCGCGCGCCGCAACCGGTCGACGATGGGCGCATCCAGGTTCGCAGGCGCCGCGTCGGCCAGCGCCTTCGAGCCGGCGGTGGTGACGTGGCCGGCCTCGTCGAACAGGTCCTTGATCGAGATCGGAATGCCGGCGAAGGGCCTGGCCTCCCGCCCCGCCTTGCGCAACCCGTCGAGGGCCGCCGCCTCGGCCCGGGCGCGGTCGGCATATACCTGCATGAACGCCGTCGGCCCCTCGCCCTCGGCGCTCGCCGCCAGGGCCCGGTCGGTCAGCGCCGCGCTCGTCGTCCGCCCCGCCGCCAGCGCTTCGGCCAGCGCGGCCAATCCTGTCTCGAGCATGCGCGCCCCCTTCCCCTGAATGCCGCCTGCCCGGTACAATAGGCGGACGCTTGGGGAGAACAACATCATGGATCTGACACTGACACCGGAGGACCGGGCCTTCCGCGACGAGGTGCGGGCGTTTCTGCGCGAGAACCTGACCGAGGAGATGCGGGAGGCCGGGCGGCTGACCTGCGGGCCGTTCGCCGAGTTCGAATACGGCCAGCGCTGGTTCGAGACCCTGGCGAAGCGCGGCTGGTCGGCCCCGGCCTGGCCGAAGGAATATGGCGGGCCCGGCTGGTCGGCGATCCAGCGTTACATCTTCGACGTCGAATCCGCCGCCGCCAGCGCCCCGGCCTTCTCCATCATGGGCACGCGCATGGTGGGCCCCGTGGTGATGAAATACGGCACGGACGAACAGAAGCAGAAGTACCTGCCGCGCATTCTCTCGGGCGAGGACGTCTGGTGCCAGGGCTATTCCGAGCCGGGCTCGGGCTCAGACCTCGCCAGCCTGAAGACGCGCGCGGTGCGCGACGGCGACGACTACGTCATCAACGGCTCCAAGATCTGGACCACCTTCGCCCACCACGCCAACCGCATGTTCTGCCTGGTGCGCACCTCGAACGAGGGCAAGCCGCAGGAGGGCATCAGCTTCGTCCTGATCGACGATTTCGACGCGCCGGGGATCACGGTGGAACCGATCATCCTGATGTCGGGCGATCATGACGTGAACCAGGTCTTCTTCGAGGACGTGCGCGTGCCGGTGGCCAACCGCGTCGGCCCGGAGAACGAGGGCTGGACGGTGGCCAAGTACCTGCTGGAGTTCGAGCGCGGCGGCGACACCTACAGCCCCGGGCTGCACGCGCATATCGCACACCTGAAGCGGGTCGCGGCGGCCGAGCGCGGCGATGACGGCGGCCGGCTGATCGACGATCCGGGCTTCCGCCACCGCATCGCCGACGCCGAATGCGACATCATCGCGCTGGAGCACGTGGAGAAGCAGATACTCTGCGACCTGGCGGCGGGCCGCCAGCCCGGCCCCGCCTCCTCGATGATGAAGGTGGTGGGCTCGGAGACGCTGCAGAAGGCTGCAGGGCTGACCGCGGAGGCCGTGGGCTACTACGCCTGGCCGGACCAGAAGCCGGCGCGCAATGTCGGCTCCAACGCGCCGACCCTCGGCCCGGACCACGCCATGACCGCCCTGCCCTCGCACCTCAACCACCGCGCCGCGACGATCTATGGCGGTTCCAACGAGGTCCAGCGCAACATCATGGCCAAGCTGGTGCTGGGGCTTTAGGGCCGACACCGTTTGATCGAAGCGTTCTCCCTCCCCCTTGGCCAAGGGGGAGGGTCGGGGCGGGGGATCGACCCATCCGTCCAGTTGACGTCATCCCCGACGGCGCTCGCGCCACTCGGGGATCGGGCGAAGAAGGGCTCCAGCGCTCCCGCGCCCAGGAACGGCTCAGGCATGGGTCCCGCGCCGGCGCTGACGCGCCGCGCAGGACTCATGAGGTTCGTATTCCCGCGCGTCCTTCCGGGTCAGACGAAGACCCCGTGCGGATCCGGCGGATCCTCGGCCTGGCTGGGCCAGAAGAACAGCGTGAGCATCGCCAGCAGGCCGATCACCGGCACGGCCATGGCGAAGGCCAGCGCCCGGCTGCCGATGGCGTCCCGGCTGCGCCGCGCGGCAATGCGGAAATAGAACCAGCCCACCACCGCCATCAGCAGCAGCGAGACGATGGTGACGGTCAGGGCCACGCCCGGCGCCCAGTGCACAGCGGCATGTTCGGCCAATCGCTCGAGCAGCCCCCCGACGATCCACGCCGCCACGGTCAGCCCGAAGAACGCGGCCCGCGGCATGCGCTGGCCGGAGCGTTCCGTCGCCACCGCGACCACCGCGACTCCGATCAACGCCACGACCGGCACCCAGATCCAGATCGACATCCCTTCCATCACCGCCTCCGTGAACACATCTTTTCCGTGAATATTGAAACATGAACGCTACCTGGCGTCCAGCTTCGTTCATGGTCCGTTCACGCATGTGGCAAGGAGGTCGCGGGGTCCCGGCTCGCGCCGCAAGGCTCAAGACAAGCCATATCCAGAGTCCTGGGGCCGGCTGGCTTCAGCCCCCGGATCATGGTCCGGGGCAGGCTCAGCCCGGGACCCACGCCAGAGTATGGCCGCCGGAACTCCGATGCCGGAGATGCTCAGGCATGGGTCCCGCGTCGGCGCTGACGCGCCGCGCCGGACGCGCGAGGTCCGGATTGCTTGAGCGGAAACACCCTCTCTCGTCGGAGAAAGTGAAGGGTCAGGGAGACGGATGGTCCGGTGGGTTGATCCACCGGCTCAACGAGTCAGAAGGCCCGCCGGCCGGCCGGACAGGTCGGCGCGCAGGGGATGGGCCGGTCGGCCTGCGCGCCTTCTTTCGAAATACGGTGCCGCGCCCCGTGCCGGCCGATCCAACCCACGGGATAAGAGAAATATGAAAGACGGCGGGATGGCCGGCCCAGCCATCCCCATCCCGCCTGCTCGGACCTAGTTCTTCGACTTGTCCACCAGCGCCTTCTCCGAGATCCACGGCATCATGGCGCGCAGCTTCTCGCCCACATCCTCGATCGGGTGCTGGGCGTTCCTGGCGCGGGTCGCCTTGAAGCTGGTCTGGTTGACCTTGTTCTCCAGCATCCACTCGCGGGTGAACTTGCCCGACTGGATGTCGTCCAGCACGCGGCGCATCTCGGCCCTGGTCTCGTCGGTGACGATGCGCGGGCCGGTGACGTACTCGCCGTACTCCGCGGTGTTGGAGATCGAGTAGTTCATGTTGGCGATGCCGCCCTCGTAGATCAGGTCGACGATCAGCTTTACCTCGTGCAGGCACTCGAAATAGGCCATTTCCGGCGCGTAGCCGGCCTCGACCAGGGTCTCGAAGCCGCCGCGGATCAGCTCGACCAGGCCGCCGCAGAGCACCACCTGCTCGCCGAACAGGTCGGTCTCGCATTCCTCGCGGAAGGTGGTCTCGATGATGCCGGCACGGCCGCCGCCGATGGCGCAGGCGTAGGACAGGCCCACGTCCAGCGCGTTGCCGGAGGCGTCCTGATGGACCGCGACCAGGCAGGGGACGCCGCCGCCGCGCTGATACTCGGAGCGCACCGTGTGGCCCGGGCCCTTCGGCGCGATCATGAAGACGTCGAGGTCCTTGCGCGGCTCGATCAGATTGAAGTGGATGTTCAGGCCGTGGGCGAAGATCATCGCCGAGCCTTCCTTCAGGTTCGGCGCCAGCTCGTCGCGGTAGAGCTCGCCCTGCAGCTCGTCCGGGGTCGCCACCATGACGACGTCGGCCCAGGCGGCGCCTTCGGCCGCGGTCATCACCTTGAAGCCGGCCTCCTCGGCCTTCTTCCGGGTCGACGAGCCCTCGCGCAGGCCGATCGCCACGTCCTTGACGCCGCTGTCGCGCATGTTCATCGCATGGGCGTGGCCCTGGCTGCCATAGCCGACGACCATGACCTTCTTCGACTTGATCAGGTTCAGATCCGCATCGCGGTCGTAGTAAACGCGCATTTCTTCTTTCTCCCTCCGATTGGTATCTCGCGGCGCGACCGGGTCGGCTCGGGTGCCGGCGACCGGTCGCTGAGTGTCACCCCCGATTCATTCGGGGGTCCGGTAGGGTGTTTCTTCCTGTTTGGCAAGTGCCGGAGGGAACGCCGCCCCGGACCCCCGCACAGGGCGGGGGCGACAGCTGATGGGTCAGTTGCTCCTCAAAGTTCGTCCGGGCCGCGGCTGATGGCGGCGATGCCGGTGCGGCTGATGTCGATCAGACCGAGCGGCCGCATCAGGTCGGCGAAGGCGTCGATCTTCTTCGTCGAGCCGGTGATCTCGAACACGAAGCTGCGGTCGGTGGCGTCCACCGCCTTGGCCTTGAAGATGTCGGCGATGCGCAGCGACTCGACGCGCTTCTCGCCCGAACAGCGCACCTTCAGCAGCGCCAGCTCGCGCTCGATGTGCTCCCCGTCCACGGTCAGGTCGGCCACCCGGTGCACCGGCACCAGACGGTCGAGCTGCGCCTTGATCTGCTCGATCACCATGGGCGTGCCCGAGGTGACGACGTTGATGCGGGAGAGGTTGTTCTCCCGGTCGACCTCGGAGACGGTCAGGCTCTCGATGTTGTAGCCGCGGCCGGAAAAGAGACCGATCACGCGCGCCAGGACGCCGGCCTCGTTGTCGACGAGGACGGCGATGGTGTGGGTTTCGACTGTATCGTGCATGCTTCCCGCGGACCCGGCCGGGCCAGGTCCGCCCCTCCTTCGGAATGTCGGGGTGACGAAGGGCTCAGACCAGGGCGAAGCCCTTGTCCGTCACCTTCGGCGAATCCTCCGAATTGGCCTCGTTGCCCAGGATCATCTCGTTGTGGGCGGCGCCCGAAGGCACCATCGGGAAGCAGTTCTCCTCCCGGTCCACGCGGATGTCGGCGATCACCGGCCGGTCCACGGCCAGCATCTCGTCGATGACGCCGTCCAGATCGTCCGGCTTTTCGGCGATCAGCCCGACGGCGCCGAAGGCGTCGGCCAGCTTCACGAAGTCCGGCAGGCTGTCGACATAGCTCTCGGAATAGCGCTTGCCGTGCAGCAGTTCCTGCCACTGGCGGACCATCCCCATCCACTGGTTGTTGAGGATGAAGATCTTCACCGGCAGCCGGTACTGCGCCAGCGTCGACATCTCCTGGATGTTCATCAGGATCGAGGCCTCGCCGGCGATGTCGATGCAGAGCCGGCCGGGATGCGCCACCTGCGCGCCCATGGCGGCGGGCAGACCGTAGCCCATGGTCCCCAGCCCGCCCGAGGTGAGCCAGCGGTTGGGCTGCTGGAAACCGAAGAACTGCGCCGCCCACATCTGGTGCTGGCCGACCTCGGTGGAGATGATCGGATCGCGGTCCTTCGTCTTCTCGTAGAGCGCCTGGATCGCCCGCTGCGGCTTGATGATGTCCGCCGTCTCCGCATAGGCGAAGCCGTTGCGGCCGCGCCAGCGTTCGATGTCCGCCCACCAGGGCGCCAGCCGCTTCCTGTCGGCCTGACGCGCCCCGGCCTTCCAGACCCGCATCATGTCCTCCAGCACGTGGGCCACGTCGCCGATGATCGGCACGTCGACCGCCACGTTCTTGTTGATCGAGGAGGGGTCGATGTCGATGTGGATCTTCTTCGAATTGGGCGAGAAGGCGTCGAGGCGGCCCGTCACCCGGTCGTCGAAGCGCGCGCCGACGCAGATCATGACGTCGCAGTCGTGCATCGCCATGTTGGCTTCGTAGGCCCCGTGCATGCCCAGCATGCCCAGGAACTGCGGATCCGCGGACGGATAGGCGCCGAGCCCCATCAGCGTGGAGGTCACCGGATAACCGGTCTGGCGCGCGAACTGGGTCAGCAGCATCGACGCCTTCGGCCCCGAATTGATGACCCCGCCGCCGGTATAGAAGATCGGCCGCTCCGCCTTGGCGATCAGGTCGACCGCCTTGCGGATCGCCTCCAGATCGCCCTTGACCTTCGGGCGGTAGGACTTGTGCCTGACCTGATCGGGGCCGGAATAGGCGCCGGTGTCGATCTGGACGTCCTTCGGGATGTCGATGACCACCGGGCCGGGACGGCCGTTGGTGGCGACATAGAAGCCCTCATGGACCACGCGCGCCAGGTCGTCCGTCGATTTCACCAGGTAGTTGTGCTTGGTGCAGGGCCGGGTGATGCCGGTGGTGTCGCACTCCTGGAAGGCGTCGTTGCCGATCATGTGCGTCGCCACCTGACCGGTCAGGCAGACGACGGGGATGGAGTCCATCAGCGCGTCGGTCAGGCCGGTGACGGCATTTGTCGCCCCGGGGCCGGAAGTGACGAGCACGACGCCCGGCTTGCCGGTCGAGCGCGCATAGCCCTCGGCCGCGTGCACCGCGCCGCCCTCCTGACGGACCAGGATGTGGCGAATGGAGTTCTGCTGGAACAGCGCATCATAGATGGGTAGTACCGCGCCGCCCGGATATCCGAATACCGTGTCCACGCCCTGATCGACGAGTGCCTTGATCAGTATTTCAGCGCCGGTCATCGTCTTGGTCGACATTGGTCTGTCCCATCTGTCTTGCGTCTCGGGTTCACAAACGAAACGCCCCGCCGGGGCGGCCGCGAATTGACCGCCCGCCGGCGGCGGAAAATCCGCGCTGGCAGCCGGAAAGGCCGGTCCCCCGGAGAGGGCCGGCGGACCATAGGGCAGGGTCAGGAACGGGTCAACAGGAATTCGCTTATTTTCGGAAAGATATCGGCCTTCATTCTTTCCATATGTTGCGCGTCATGGGTGATGTCGGAAATTATCTGATGCCTGAGCCATGTCACCTGCCGCTTCGCGTAGCGGCGGGTCAGGGTGCGGGCTTCCGCGGCGGCAGTCTCCAGTCCGATCTCGCCCCGGTCGGCGGCGATGAGCTGCGGCACGCCCAGCGCCTTCATGGCGGGCAGATCCGGGTCCAGGCGGCGCGCCGCCAGGGCGCGGACCTCCGCCATGGCGCCCTGCGCCAGCATTTCGCCGAAGCGGGCGTCGCAGCGTTCGTAGAGCATCTTCCGGTCGGGCAGCAGGACGACCTTCAGCAGGTCCGGATCCAGCGGCGGCGGCTCCGGCGGCAGCATCTGCCATTCGGAAAGCGGCCGGCCGGTGCCCAGCCAGACCTCCCAGGCGCGGATCAGCCGCTGGCTGTCGCCCGCATGCAGCCGCGCCGCCGACGCCGCGTCGACCCCGGCCAGTTCGGCGCGGAAACGCTCGCCGCCCAGTTCGGCCAGTTTCGCCGCCGCCGCCTTGCGGTGTGCAGGATCGATGTCGGGGATCGGCGAGAAGCCTTCCAGCAGGGCGCGGACATAGAGCCCGGAACCGCCGACGATAATGGGCAGACGTCCCGCCGCGCGGGCGGCGCGCACCTCCCCGGCGGCCAGTTCGGCCCAGCGCACCGCCGAACAGATCTCCGCCGCGTCGAGAAAGCCGTAGAGCCGATGCGGCGCGGCGGCCAGCGCCCGCTCGTCAGGCCGCGCAGTAATGATCCTGAGGTCGCGGTAGACCTGCATGGAATCGGCATTGATCACGACCCCGCCGAAATCCTGCGCGGCGGCCAGCGCCAGCGCGGACTTGCCGCTGGCCGTCGGGCCGAGTATCAGCAGGGCCTCGTTCCCCCCCTGCTTCCGCTCCGGAGACTCGTTCATGCAGACGGTTCTGACGCTCGTCGCCGCGCCCGGTCAAGAAATCCCTGAGCACGCGCTGACCGCGCTGGACGCGGTACTGCCCGCCGCCGCCATGGCAGAGGGCGCCGGCGGCGTCCGGCACCTGCGCTTCGACTGGGACAATCACGCCGAGCTGCGCGACCGGGTGGACCGCGCGCTGGAGGGCGATGCGATCGACATCTGCGTGCAGCCGGCGGACATGCAGGGAAACAAGAGACTGCTCATCGCCGACATGGATTCGACCATGATCACGGTCGAATGCATCGACGAACTGGCCGACTTCGCCGGAGTGCGCGACGCGGTGGTCGCGATCACCGAGCGGGCCATGCGCGGCGACATCGACTTCGAGGGCGCGCTGACCGAGCGGGTGCGCCTGATGGAAGGCCTGAAGGAAAGCGCCCTGCAGCAGTGCTTCGACGAGCGCGTGCGCCTCAGCCCCGGCGCGCGGGAGCTGATCGCCGGCTGCCGCGCGGCCGGCATGCACTGCGCCCTGGTCTCCGGCGGCTTCACCTACTTCACCCGCCGCGTCGCCGAACTCTGCGGCTTCGACGAGAACCGCGCCAACACGCTGATCTTCGAGGACGGCGTGCTGACCGGCGAGGTCACGCAGCCGATTCTGGGCCGCCAGGCCAAGATCGAGGCGCTGGACGAGATCTGCGCGAAGCTGGGCATCGGCCCGGAGCAGGCGGTCGCCATCGGCGACGGGGCCAACGATCTCGGCATGATCGTCAAGGCCGGACTCGGCGTCGCCTGGCGCGCCAAGCCCGTGACCGCAAAGGCCGCCGACGCGCGCATCGACCATGCCGACCTGACCGCCGTTCTGCGCTTCATGGGGCTTTGAGGGCCGGACGTTGCTCACTGATGGGTCACCCCCGCCCCCGTGCGGGGGTCCGGAGCGGCCGCGCCGCGAGTCGACACTTCGCCCGGATGCCCGCACGAGGCGGGCATGACAAGGATTTCTGAACGCCGTCCCTCGCTCAGCCCTCCAGCTTCGCCTTCAGCCAGCCCGCCATCCAGCGCCCGGCCTCGGCGTTCGCCGGCGGCGTCGCCAGCGAAGCCAGCGCCGGCGCGGCCACCCTCTCGGGGATCGAGGATCCCGCCCGGAGCCGGATCAGCGCGGCGCTGAAGGCGCGGTTGAACTCCGGATGGAACTGGGCCGTGAGGATCGGGACGTCCCGGTATTCGAGCACGCCGAAGGGGCAATGGTCGTTGCCGCCAAGCGCCCGCGCCCCCGGCGGCACGGCGGTCACCTGGTCCTGGTGGCTGACGATCATGGGAAATTCCCGCTCCGCCCCGTCCAGTGCGATGCGGTAGCGGTGCAGTCCCGCGCCCCAGCCCTTCGGCGACTTCTCCGCCCGCCCGCCCAGGGCCTCGGCGGCGAGCTGATGGCCGAAGCAGATGCCGAGCTGCGGCACGCCGGCTTCGGCGGCGGCGCGGATGAAATCCTTCAGCGGCGCGATCCAGGGCTCGTCGTCATAGACGCCGAAGCGGGAGCCCGTATGCACCCAGGCGTCGCAGTCGCGGGGTCCGTCCGGCCAATCCCCGCGGATGACCGACCAGGTCCGGAAGTCCGCCGCCGGCAGATGCGGCGTCAGCCAGCGCCGGAACATGGCCGGAAAGTCGCCGTACACGTCCACCAGGTCGTCGTGGACCAGTCCCGCCTCCAGAATGCCGATCCGCATCGCTCTTCCCGTCCCTACAACGGCCAGACGATCAGCAGCATCGGCACCGAGACGGCGAGGACGACGACCTCCAGCGGCAGGCCCATCCGCCAGTAGTCGGAGAAGCGGAATCCGCCCGGCCCCATGATCAGCGTGTTGTTCTTGTGCCCGATGGGCGTGAGGAAGGCGCAGGAGGCGGAGATCGCCACCCCCATCAGGAAGGTGTCCGGATTGACCTCCAGCCGCAGGGCGAGATCGATGGCGATGGGCCCGGTGATCACCATGGTGGCGACGTTGTTGAGCACGTCCGACAGCGTCAGCGTCACCACCATGATCGCGACCAGGGCGAGAACGGCCGAATGGCCCTCGGTCCAGCCGGCGATCGAGTTCGCGATCAGCGCCGTGCCGCCGACGTTCTCGAAGGCCGCGCCGAGCGGCAGCAGGCAGGCGAGCATGACCACGACCGGCCACTCGATGCGGCTGTAGAACTCCCTGGCCGGGACCAGGCCGAAGGCCGCGTAACCGGCGACGGCGATGGCGATGGCCACGGTGAAGGACAGCAGCCCCGCGGTCGCCACGGCGATCGCGCCGGCGAACAGCCCCACCGCGAGCGCCGCATTGAAGGGCTTGAAACCGGCGACGCTGATGCGGTTGACGGCGACGAGGCCGAGCTGGTCGAGGGTCAGCGTGAGGCCGGCCTGACGGCCGGTGATCAGCAGTTCGTCGCCGGCCTCGATGGTGCGCCGGCTGATCCCCTCCCGCGTTACCGTGCCGGCGCGGGCAATGCCGAGCAGGGTGATGCCGTAGCGCTGGCGCATGCTGATCGAGGTCGCGGTCTGCCCCACGAGACGCGAATCGGCCCGCACGACCGTCTCGATGATCTCCGGGCCGCGCGCCACCGGCTTGTCCTCCTTCTCCTCCTCGGTCTCGCTGGCCTCGCCGCCGTCTCCGTCCTCGCCGTTCTTCCGGGCGTCCGGCCCGGCGGATTCATCGGCGTCCTTGCCGGCCTCCTCGCTGTCGTCGATCTCGGCCTTCTGCAGATCGGAGAGCTTGATGAAGGCGGCGATTGCGTCGGTCGAGCCCTCCACCACCAGCCGGTCGCCCGCCCGGATACGCAGGGCGCGGACCGCGCCGCGATGGGTCTCGCCGTCGCGTATGAGGCCGACGAGACGGACATCCGCCTCTTCGGCTTCCTCGTCCAGTTCGACCCCGACACGGCCGTCCAGCCGCGAATCCTCGGGGACCAGCAGCTCCGCCAGGAAGGAGGCCGGGTCGATCTCCCCCGGCCTGTCCTCGCGCCGCGGCACCAGCCGCCAGCCGACAAGGGCCACGAACAGCACGCCGGCGACCGCCACAGCCGCGCCGACGGGCGCGAAATCGAACATGGAATAGGGCTCGCCGAGCTGCTGCTCGCGGACCGCGGAGGCAATGATGTTGGGCGGCGTGCCGATCAGCGTGACCATGCCGCCCAGGATGGTGGCGAAGGAGAGCGGCATCAGCGTCTGGCCGGGCGGCCGCCCGGCCTTGCGCGCGGCCTGGACGTCCAGCGGCATCAGCATGGCCAGGGCGGCGACGTTGTTGATCACCGCCGACAGCGCCGCGGCGACGCCGCCGAAGATCGTGATATGCGCCCCCGCCGAGCGGTTCTCGCGGATTGCGAGCCGGGCCAGCAGGCCGAGCACGCCGGAATTCTCGAAGGCGCGCGAGGCGATCAGCACCAGGGCAACGATGATCACGGCCGGATTGGAGAAGCCGCTGAAGGCCTCGTCCTGGGGCACCAGGCCGAGGACGACACCGATCAGCAGGCCGCCGGCCGCCACCAGATCATGGCGCAGCCGTCCCCACAGCAGCATCCCCAGAATGACGGCGAAGAGCGAGAAGAGAAGGACCTGGTCGGTCGTCATGCGTGCCCCGATGCGCGGAAGATGGGCGACAGCTTAGGCGACGCCGCCGAACCGCTGCAACAGACGCCTGCGCCGCCCTGCCATCCGGCATCCCCCTCCCGGTTCCGCTTGCGCGCATCCATCCTCCCCCCCTGGCCAAGGGGGAGGGACAGGGCGGCGGATCGGTCCACCCCGTTCCGGTCGCGCGTCGCGCCTGCTATAGAGCGTGCGGACCGGAGCGACAGGAGGGGACAGGGGCGATGGAGACGATCAACGAGGGCGCGCGGCTGGGATTCGACGCCGGCCGGCTGGACCGGCTGGGCCCGTGGATGGCCCGCTGGGTCGACAAGGGCCGGCTGCCGGGCTGTTCGGTCGCCGTGACCCGCCGCGGCGAGGTCGCCTGGCAGGGCGGGACGGGCCTGCGCAACGTGGCGACGGCGGCGCCCTGGACGGAGGACACCATTGTCCGCGCCTACTCCATGTCCAAGCCGATCACCTCGGTGGCGCTGATGATGCTGTTCGAGGAAGGGCTGTTCCACCTCGACGACCCCGTGGCCGCATACCTGCCGGAACTGAAGGATCTGAAGGTCCTGAAGCCCGGAGCGACGTCGATCGATCAGGTCGAGGACTGCCGCACGCCGCAGACCATCCATCATCTGCTGACCCACATGTCCGGCTTCACCTACGGTTTCCAGGGCGGCGTGCTGGGCGACGCCTACGAGGCGCGCAAGCTGGCCTTCGGCCCGAAGGCCGAGAGCCTGGAAGCGGAAGTGAAGCGCCTGGCCGAGCTGCCGCTCGCCTTCCAGCCCGGCGCGCGCTGGAACTACGGCGTCTCCACCGACGTCGCCGGCCGGCTGGTCGAAGTGATTTCCGGCCAGCCGCTGGACCTGTTCCTGCGCGAGCGCATCCTTGATCCGCTCGGCATGTCCGACACCGAGTTCTCGGTGCCCGACGACAAGCTGGACCGCTTCGCCGAGCTCTACACGCCCAACGAGGACCTGTCCCTGAAGCTCGCCGACACGGCCGAGCGCTCGGTCTACCGCGCCGCCAACGTCCGCACCTTTTCCGGCGGCGGCGGCCTGATGACGACGCTCGGCGACTATTGCCGTTTCGCCGACATGGTCCGCCGCCGGGGCGAATGCGATGCGGGTCGGCTGCTGGGGCCGCGAACCATGCGCTTCATGGCCTCCAACCACCTGCGCGGCGACCTGGCGGCCAACGGCCAGCCGGTCTTCTCGGAGGTTTCCTACGAGGGCATCGGCTTCGGCCTGGGCTTCGCGGTGATGCTGGAGCCGGCCCTGTCGAAGAACCTGGGCAGCCCCGGCGACCACGGCTGGGGCGGCATGGCGAGCACCGTGTTCTGGGCGGACCCGGTCGAGGACATGACAGTGGTCTTTCTCACCCAGCTGATGCCGTCGAGCTTCTATCCCCTGCGCAAGGAACTGCGCGCGCTCGTCTATCAGGCGCTCGCCGATTGAGCGGAACGGCGACCCGCTTCCTCTGGATCCGCCACGCGCCGTCCGCCGGCGCCGAGGGCCGCTGGATGGGCCGGCGGAGCGACCCCCACGCCGTCCTGCCTGCACCGGCCGATCTGGGGCCGCTCTGGGATGCATGCAGCGACATCGATCTTGCCGTGACCAGCCCGCTGCGCCGCGCCCGGGAGACCGCCGGGGCGCTGTTTCCCGAACATGCGCCCCGTGTCGTCGAGGCCCTCGCGGAGCAGGACTTCGGCGACTGGGACGGCCGGGCATATGCAGATGCATCCATGCCGCCGGGCCTCGACGCCAAGGGCATTGCCGGCTTCCGCCCGCCGGCCGGCGAGAGCTTCGCCGACCTGCTGGAGCGCGTCCGGCCGGCCATCGCCGGCCTGGCGGAAACCCATGCGGACCGGCGCCTTGCCGTCGTCGCCCATGGCGGCGTCATCCGCGCGGCCCTGGCCATGGCGATGAATGCAGATGCATCTTCCGCCGTCGCCTTCGACATCGCGCCGCTCTCGCTGACATCGATCACGCTGTTCGGCGGCGGCGGCGCGCGCATCGACCATGTGAACAGGGTGGTCGTCTGAGCCGACAAGCGTGACACCGAAGGGATGCGCCGGCTCAACCCCTCCCGCTCCCGCTGAAGCGGGAGCCACCCTCCCCCTTGACCAAGGGGGAGGGCAGGGTGGGGGATCGGCGCGCTGGCAGCCCGCGTGTGGACGTTGTTTCAGCCTAGGCCGGGCACTTGACGAAGACGACGCCGTCGGCGCCGAGGTCGAGCCCGCCGAAGCGGCTGTTGTCGCGCTCGGTCGGGATCACGGCGAGTTCGCCCTCGCCGCGGCTCTCGATCTCGAAGCGGCCGCCGCCCTGGTCGAAGACGAAGGACGCGTCGTCGTACAGCGCCACGTCGCCGGTGCGCGCACGCCCGTCGACGCTGGTTTCCACGGCCAGGCCGCCGCCGGGATAGCGGGTGACGTCGAAGTCGGGCCGGGAGCAGTCGCTGCCCTTCGCGGTCCACGGGCCGGTCACGAACGCGCGGTCCAGCAGGCCGGCGTCGCGGTTGCCGTCATCGTCCCGCGGCGGCGCGATCTCGTCGATCCCGGTGACCTCAAGGGTCCCGACGCCGCGCTGGCAGAAGGACATGTCGGCGCGGCGGCCCTTCACCTCGACATATTCGCCGTTGGTGAAGGGAATGCCGTCGCTGACGATGGACCAGATGTCGCCGTCCGGCGTCTTCAGCGTATGGCATTCCGGCCCCTGGGCGACGCGGCCTTCCAGCGTCATCCGCGCGCGGTCGTCATCGTCCTCCGGGGGCGAGACCTCCCGGATGCTGGAGACGTCGACCGTGCCCTCGCCCTGCTGGCAGAAGGACATGTCGGCGCGGCGGCCCTTCACCTCGACATACTCGCCGGCAGTGAAGTTCGCGTCGGCGCCGGTCAGCGACCAGACATCGCCATCGGGCGTCCGCAGCACCGGACACTCGACGCCGTCGCGCACACGGCCTCTCAGGGTCATGCGGTCGCGCTCGTCCGCGTCCCCGGCGCGGACCACGCGGAAGTCGCCGGACTTCAGGGTCACGCCGCGGTCGGTGTCGACGACGAAGGTCAGCACGTCGCCCGGATCGGCCCAGTCGGGCACCTCGACGGAGGTGCGCAGCCGGCCGGTGGACGAGGTCTGTGCCTGGTCGAGGGCCTCCCATTCCGAGGACGCCGGACCGACGCCGACGGTCACCCAGTCATCGGGACGGAGATTGTGAGCGCGCACGGCCACATCGGCGCCCGCGGGACCGCTGTGCGGTTCGATGGAAAAGCCGGCGGAGCGGTCGCCGGTCGGGACTTCGAGCACCTCGCCGACCGCTAGCGCGAGGGGATTGACGCCTTCATTGGCGTTCAGCAGCTCCATCAGCGAGATTCCGAGCCGCTGGGCGATGCCATAGGCGGTGTCGCCGGTCTCGACGCGGTAGGAGCCCCGCGCGCCGGGGGCCGGATCGGGATTCAGATTGCCGCCGTCCGAGGCCTGCCGGTCGTCGCCGCCGCCGTCTTCATCGCGGCCGGCCTGGCCGTGGACATGGCCCTCGGCCTTGAGGCGGACCGATTGCCCGATGGACAGGGCGCGCGGATCGATGGCCGGGTTCAGCTCCATGATGCGGCTGAGGCCGATGCGGCATTTCTGCGTCACCTCGTAGAGCGTGTCGCCGGACTGGATCTCGTAGGACCCGCCGCACTGGCCGCTGTGCGCCGTCGCCGCGCCGGCGAGCATCGCGCCGGCGCCCAGCGAGGCGAGAAAGAGAAACGGACGGTGAGTCATGGGATGCTCCTTGTTCTTTTCGTGGTCCGATGACGTCGCGACACACCTGCGCATGCCATTGCGCCCTTTCAACAAACGCCGCGGTGCGGCCATTCGCGCGGCGCAGGTGACGCCTGCCCGGCCGCCTTGCTAGGCTGCCGGCGCCGCAGCGACAGGGGAGGAATGCGACATGGCGTGGGATTTCGAGACCGATCCGGAGTTTCAGGACGCGCTCGACTGGATGGACGACTTCGTCCGCCGCGAGGTGGAGCCGCTGGACCACGTGCTGGGCAGCCCCTACGACATCACCAACCCGCGGAACATCGCGCTGGTGCGGCCCCTGCAGCAGCAGGTGAAGGACCGCGGCCTGTGGGCCTGTCATCTGGGCCCGGATCTCGGCGGGCAGGGTTTCGGTCAGGTCAAGCTGGCGCTGATGAACGAGATCCTGGGCCGCACCCGCTTCGGCCCGGTGGTCTTCGGCTGTCAGGCGCCGGACACCGGCAATGCCGAGATCCTGGCCCATTTCGGCACGCCGGCGCAGAAGAAGGCCTTTCTCGAGCCGCTGCTGGCCAACGAGATCGTCTCCTGCTTTTCCATGACCGAGCCCCAGGGCGGCGCGGACCCGGGGGTCTTCACCACCAAGGCCGAACTCGACGGCGACGAATGGGTGATCAACGGCGAGAAGTGGTTCAGCTCCAACGCGCGCTGGGCCAGCTTCCTGATCGTCATGGCCGTGACCGACCCGGACCGGCCCACGGTGGACCGCATGTCCATGTTCATCGTGCCGAAGGACACGCCGGGCGTGGAGATCGTCCGCAATGTCGGCTTCGCCACCGAGAAGGAAGGCAGCCACGCCTACGTCCGCTACACCGACGTCCGCGTGCCGAAGGACCACCTGCTGGGCAGGCGCGGCGAGGCCTTCAAGGTGGCCCAGGTCCGTCTCGGCGGCGGGCGCATCCACCACGCCATGCGCACGCTGGGCCGGGTGAAGATGCTGTTCGACATGATGTGCGAACGCGCCGTCTCCCGCGAGACCAAGGGCGAGAAGCTGGGCGACAAGCAGATGGTGCAGGAGAAGATCGCCGACGCCTGGATCCAGATGGAGCAGTTCCGGCTGTTCGTGCTGCGCACCGCCTGGCGGATCGACCGCTACAAGGACTACATGCAGGTGCGCAAGGACATCGCCGCGGTGAAGGCGGAGATGCCGAAGGTGCTGCACGACATCGCCACCCGGGCGCTCTACATCCACGGCTCGATCGGCATTTCGTCGGAGATGCCCTTCGCCGACCAGGTGCTGCAGAGCTTCCACATGGGCCTGGCCGACGGGCCGTCGGAGGTCCACAAGGTCACCGTCGCCCGCCAGTTGCTGCGCGGCTACAGCCCCTCCAACACGCTCTTCCCCAGCTATCACGTGCCGAAGCTGCAGGCGGAGGCGGAGGAGAAGTTCGCCGAGGCGCTGGAGCACATCGACGACGTGATCTGACGCCGCGCTTGACCCGGCGGCGCGGCGGCGGCACATGGCGGCGATGCTGCTGGAGCCCACGCCCGAGAACCTGGAAACCTGCGCCCGCGCCCTGCACGAGGGCCGGCTGGTCGCGTTCCCGACCGAGACCGTTTACGGCCTGGGCGCCGACGCCACCGACGACCGCGCCGTCGCCGCGATCTTCGAGGCCAAGGGCCGTCCCGGCTTCAATCCGCTGATCGTCCATGTCCCCGATCTCGCCGCCGCCGAGGCGCTGGTGGAATTCGACGATCTCGCGCGCCGGCTGGCGCGGGCGTTCTGGCCCGGCGCGCTGACCCTCGTCCTGCCCCGGCGGCCGGACTGCCCGGTCTCCCTGCTCTGTTCGGCGGGACTGGAGACGCTGGCGGTCCGCGTGCCCGCCCACGGTCTGGCCCGGACCCTGCTCCGCGCCGCCGGCGTGCCGGTCGCCGCGCCCTCGGCCAATCCCTCCGGCCGGCTCAGTCCCACCGAAGCGCGCCACGTCGCCGAAGGGCTGGGGGAGAAGGTCGCGTACATCCTCAACGGCGGACCCTGTGCGGTGGGCCTGGAATCCACAGTGGTCGGCGTCTTCGACGGCCGCGCCGTGCTGCTCCGGCCCGGCGGCGTGACGGCGGAAGAGATCGAGGACGTGGCGGGCCCGCTGGCCCTGCCGGAGAGCGATCCGGCGGCGCCCCGGAGCCCCGGCATGCTGGCCAGCCATTACGCCCCGAAGCGGCCCATCCGGTTGAATGCGGCGGCGGCGCGCGACGGCGAGATCCTGCTGGGTTTCGGCCCCGAGGCTCCGCCCGGACCCAATCTCAGCCCCTCCGGCGACCTGGGCGAGGCGGCGGCGAACCTGTTCCGCATGCTGCACGAACTGGACGGCGACGACGGCCGGACGCTGGCGGTGATGCCGATCCCCGAGACGGGGCTCGGCCGCGCGGTCAACGACCGGCTGCGTCGGGCGGCGGCGGACCGAGACGGGTGATCACCACGATCGCCACGCCCAGCAGCGCCACCATGTACCAGAGCGAGGCGCCGTAGCCGCCCATCGCGTCGTGCAGCAGCCCGACCGAGCCCGGCCCCAGCCCCTGGAAGAAATAGGCGAAGACCGCCAGCAGGCCGTAGCTCTTGCCGTAGCCCGCCGGTCCGAACCAGCGGCGGACCAGCAAGGGCGGCAGGATGACCAGACAGCCGACGACGAAGCCGGAAACCGCGCAGGCGGCGTAGATCACCGCCGGCCCCTCGGCCAGCGCCAGAATGGCGATGCCCAGCGCCTGCAGGGCATAGGAGATGACGGCGACGAGGCGGAGGTCGAAGCGTTCGGCCAGGAAGCCGACGCCGAAGCGGCCGATGATTCCGGCGGCGGCGGTCACGGCGACGGCGTCCGCGGCGTCGGTCCGGGTCAGCCGCTCCTCCAGGATCGGGATCTGGTGAGCCAGGAAGCCGACCTGCGCCATCAGGCTGATGCAGCTCGCCGCCGTGATGGTCCAGAACAGGCGGCTGCGCGCCGTCGCCCCGATATGGGCCAGCGCCGTGATGCTGCCGGCGGCGGGCGGGGCCGTCGCCGGGCGGGACATGAAGATCAGGGTCATCGGCACGACGACGGCGATGGTCAGCCCGCCCATCACGGTCGCGGCATGGGTGAAGCCGTCCGACGCGGTCATCCGCGCCATCAGCGGCACCACCACCATGGCGCCGACGCTGGCGCCGGTCAGCGCGAAGGACATGGCGACCGGCAGGCGGCGGTCGAACCAGCCCGAGAGCGTCGCGCTGATGCCCAGCGCGCCCACCGCCGGGTAGCCCAGAGCCATCACCGCGAAACACAGATAGACGTGCCAGAGCTCGCTGACCTGGCCGAGACCGATGACGCTGGCGCCCACGAACGCCGAACCTGCGGCGGTCACCAGCCGCGGGCCGAAGCGGTCGATCAGGGCGCCGACGGTCAGCGTCATCGGCGTGCCGACGACCCAGAAGAAGGTGATGGCGCCGGAGATCTGCGCCGTGCTCCAGCCGTGCTCGGCCTTCAGCGCCGAGATGTAGAGGCCGTGGCCGTAGAACACCGTGCCCCAGCCGAAGATCGCCATCAGGAAGCAGCACGCGGTCACCACCCAGCCGCGGCGCGATCCGGCGGAATGGCCCTGCAGAGGTGGGGCGGCGTCGCTCATGGGGCCGGATCATGGTGCGGCGGACGCCTTCCGTCACCTCTCAAGCGCGCATGGCCGCAATTCGCCGCCACAGGCCGCGGGGCGTGGCGAAGGGATGGCAGGGAACCCCGATCAGATGGGCCACGATCTGCACGCAGGTGAACAGACCGCGCGGCTGCATGCGCGCCGGTTCCCGAGCCGTGACGGCGACGCAGCGGGCGCGGCCCTGCCGCACCAGCCGGCTCAGCACTCTCAGTGTCTCATGGGGCGGCGCGACGCCGAGACCCAGCGCCCGCGCGCCGGGATTGCAGACCAGCCAGCCGCGCCCCGGATCGCCCGCGCCCACGACGGGAGAGATTGCCAGCACGTGGCGGAAGCCGGGCCGGAGCAGGCGCAGCGCCCGCGCCAGCAGACGGTTGGGCAGGGGATCGTCCGGCCCCGGCTCCGGCGGGTCGAGAAACACGACGAGCCACAGCCCCGGCCCCGCCGGCGCGGCGAAGGGCACCAGCGGCGCCGAGCACGGTTTCACGAACATGGGCGGGCCTCCGGGGACATGGCGTCCCGGCGATTGTCGCACTGATACGGCTATGCGTACCTCGGTTCGCGCAATCCAATGTTGGATGGACCCGTTTCCACCACCGAGTCCTGGACGGACCGGAGGTCCGATCCGGGATCCATGCCTGAGCGTATCCGCTGAACGCCGCTCGCCCGGAAAGGCTCAGGCATGGGTCCCGCGACGCCGCTGGTGCGGCGCGCAAGACGCGGTTTCACGGCCACCCCCTCCCGACCCGCTGACGCGGCCCACCCTCCCCCTTCGAGAAGGGGGAGGGCCGGGGTGGGGGATGCATCCACACATAACCTCGTGGGGGATGCGCTCCGCAGGCGCAGCGGCCCTTCATCGATGTCATGCCCGCCGCCGCAGGCGCGCGGGCATCGGGCCGCGGTGGGACGCCGGCAGCCGGCTTCGCGCGATCCCCGAGTGGCGCCGGCGCCATCGGGGATGACGTCACGGTCGGTGCCCCCTCAGACGATCCGGCTTTCCTTGTTGCCCCAGTAGCGGTCCTTGAGCAGGCGCTTGTAGAGCTTGCCATTGGGGTGCCGGGGCAGTTCGTCCATGAAGTCGATGGATTTTGGCGTCTTGATGGCGCTGAGTTCCTGCCGGCACCACCGGATCAGCTTGTCGGCCATCCCGTCCGAAGCATGGCCCGGCTCCCTGAGCTGCACCACGCCCTTCACCGCCTCGCCGAATTCCGGGTCGGGCACGCCGACCACGGCCGCGTCCATCACGTCGGGGTGCAGGATCAGCCGGTCCTCGATCTCCTGGGGATAGATGTTCACCCCGCCGGAAATGATCATGAAGGCCTTGCGGTCGGTGAGGTAGAGGAAGCCATCCTCGTCGAGATAGCCGATGTCGCCCAGCGTCGACCAGCCCCTGGCGTTGCGGCTCTCCGCAGTCTTCTTCGGATCGTTGTGGTAGCTGAAGGCCGGCCCGTTGGCGAAGTAGATCTGGCCGATCTCGCCCCGGGGCAGCTCGATCTCGGGATTGTCCTGGTCGACGATCCTGATCTCGCCGACGATGGGGCGGCCGACGGTGCCCGGATGGGCGAGCCATTCCTGCGGGTCGGCGGCGACATAACCCGAGCCCTCGGTGCCGGCATAGTACTCGTAGATGACCGGCCCCCACCATTTCATCATCGCCTGCTTGACCTCGACGGGACAGGGCGCGGCGGCGTGGATGGCAACCTTCATGGAGGAGACGTCGTATTTCGCCCGCACTTCCTCGGGCAGCTTCATGAAGCGCACGAACATGGTCGGCACCCACTGGCTGTGGGTGCAGCGGTATTTCTCGATCAGCTGCAGCGCGCGCTCGGGATCGAAGCGCTCCATGATGATGGAGGTCGCGCCGATGCGGGTCATCAGCATGTTGTAGCGCAAGGGCGCCGCGTGATAGAGCGGCGCCGGCGAGAGATAGGTCGTCTCCGGCCCGACGCCGTAGAGTGCCATGATCGCCTGCATGGACGGGCGCACCTCGCCCAGCTTGCGGTCCTCCATGTCGATCTTGATGCCCTTGGGCCGGCCCGTCGTGCCGGACGAGTAGAGCATGTCGTGGCCTTCCCACTCGTCGGCGATCGGCGTCTCGGGCATGCCGGCGATGGCCTCGTCCCAGCTCCCGAACCCGTCGATCGGCTCGCCCACCATCATGCAGGTCTTCACCGCCGGGGTCAGCGCGGGCACGTCCTTCGCCACATCGGCCTTGTAGGCCGACGAGAGGAAAAGCTGCGCGTTGCAGTCGTTGACGATGTAGGCCACCTCCGGCGCGGTCAGATAGCTCGACGTGCAGGCGTAGTAGAGCCCGGCGCGGTGCGCGGCCCAGCAGATCTCCAGGAAGTGGCGGTTGTTCTCCATGCAGATCGCGATCGCGTCGCCGTGCTGCAGGCCGATGGAGCGGAAGAAGTGCGCGCCCTGGTTCGAGCGCCGGTTCAGCATGTCGTAGGTCACTTCCTCGCCGGTCGAGGCCATGATGAAGGCCGGCTTGTCGGGCCTTTCCGCCGCCTGGACGCCTGGATGCATGTTCGCTTTCCTCCCCCTGGAACTGGCCGCTACAATAACGCCGGATACGCGGCGAAAAAGGGGGAGGATCGCCATGGCTCGACTCGAGGTCTATTTCGACTGCTCGTCGCCCTGGACCTATCTCTGCATCGCGAAGGTGGGCGACATCGCCCGCGCGCGGGGTGCGGAGCTGATCTGGCGGCCGATCCTGGTCGGCGGGGTCTTCAACCAGGTCAACCAGCAGGTCTACGAGAACCGGGCCAACCCGGAACACCCGAAATACCGCTACATGCGCAAGGACCTCATGGACTGGGCGCGCTATCACGGCGTCGCCATCAACTGGCCCACCATCTTCCCGGTCAACGCGGTGAAGCCCATGCGCGCCTGCATCGCCGCGCTGGACGACGGCCAGGCCGAGCCCTTCGCGCTGGAGATCTGCGACGCTTACTGGGGCCGCGACCTGGACATCGCCCGGGACGATGTCATCGCCGGCTGCGCGAAGGCGGTCGGGCTCGACGCGGATTCGATCGTCGCCCGCGCGAACGATCAGGGCATCAAGGACCGGCTGAAACAGTACACTCAGGAAGTCGTCGACCGCGGCGGCTTCGGCTCGCCCACCATGTTCGTCGACGGCGACGACATGTATTTCGGCCAGGACCGCCTGCCGCTGCTCGACGCGCGGCTGAAGGCGTAGGGCAGAAACCGCCGAGTCCTGCGCGCCGCGGGAGCGGCGGCGCGGGACCCATGCCTGAGCCTTTCCGGCAGCGCGGCTGCATGTGTCGATGCCCAAGCGTGGGTACCAGGCGGAGCCTGCCCCGGACTATGTTCCGGGGGCTTCGCCGGACCCAGGACGCGCAAAGAGGGCGACGAAGGACTTCGGCGTATCGCCGCCGCCCGATGCCCGCCCGTCATCCGGCGGCGGGCATGACGTCGGGACGCCTCAGTAGGTCACCACCGTGCGGATCGACTCGCCGGCGTGCATCAGGTCGAAGCCCTCGTTGATCTGCTCGAAGGGCAGGACGTGCGTGATCAGGTCGTCGATGTTGATCTTGCCCTCCATGTACCAGTCGACGATCCGCGGCACGTCGGTGCGGCCCTTGGCGCCGCCGAAGGCCGTGCCGCGCCAGACCCGGCCGGTGACCAGCTGGAAGGGCCGCGTCGCGATCTCCTGGCCCGCGCCGGCGACGCCGATGATGACGCTCTCGCCCCAGCCCTTGTGGCAGCATTCCAGCGCCTGGCGCATCACCTCCGTATTGCCGATGCATTCGAAGCTGTAGTCGGCGCCGCCCTTCGTCAGATCGATGACCGCCTCGACCACCTTGTCGCGGCCGACCTCGTTGGGATTGACGAAGTGGGTCATGCCGAAATGCCGGCCGATCGCCTCCCGCTCCGGGTTCAGGTCCACGCCGATAATGCGGTCGGCGCCCACCATGCGCAGGCCCTGGATGACATTGAGGCCGATGCCGCCCAGGCCGAAGACGGCGCAGTTCGCGCCGGGCTCCACCTTCGCCGTGTTGATCACCGCGCCGATGCCGGTGGTGACCCCGCAGCCGATGTAGCAGACCTTCTCGAAGGGCGCGTCCTCGCGGATCTTCGCCAGCGCGATCTCCGGCACCACGGTGAAGTTGGCGAAGGTCGACGTGCCCATGTAGTGGAACACCCGCTCCCCGTTCAGGGAGAAGCGGCTGGTGCCGTCGGGCATCAGGCCCTGGCCCTGGGTCGTGCGGATCGCCTGGCAGAGATTGGTCTTGCCCGAGACGCAGTACTCGCACTGGCGGCATTCGGGCGTGTAGAGCGGGATGACGTGGTCGCCCTTCTTCAGCGTCGTCACGCCGGGACCGACATCGACCACGACGCCCGCGCCCTCATGGCCAAGAATCGCCGGAAACAGGCCCTCCGGGTCGGCGCCGGAGAGCGTGAACTCGTCGGTATGGCAGATGCCGGTCGCCTTGACCTCGACCAGAACCTCGCCTTCCTTCGGCCCTTCGAGCTGAACCGTCGTGATCTCCAGGGGCTTGCCCGCCTCCACAGCCAGCGCCGCGCGTGTGTCCATGATCCCGCTCCTCCTGTCGACCCGATCTGACCGGATGCTATTGTTGCGGGGTAATCCTGTCCATGGGGGCAGGACGCGGCAGGCGCCGGAGCGGGGTTGGTCGGCGCAGGCAAGGGGGACACCGGGATGGAGTTCGGACTGTCGGAGGACCAGCGCCTGCTGCAGGAGAGCGTCGGCCGCTTTCTGGGCACGGCGGCGGCGCTGGAACGCGTGCGGCTGGCCGCGGACGGCGACGCTTCGGTGCGCGCCGAGATCGCCGCGGGACTGGATGAGCTCGGACTGGCCGGGATCATGGTCCCCGAAGCCCATGGCGGCGAGGGGCTTGGCCTGCTGGAGGCGGCGCTGATGCAGGAGCAGCTGGGCCGCCACGCCGCGCCCGCCGGCTTCATGGCGCAGGCCGCGCTGGCCGCCATCGCGCTGCAGGACGCCGGGAGCGAGGCGCAGCAGGCCGAGTGGCTGCCGAAGCTGGCTTCGGGCGAGGCGCGCTTCGGCATCGCGGTCTCGGAAGCCGCCGGCGCGCGGGAAAGGGCGGGCGTCACGGCGGGACCGGCAGGGCTCACCGGCAAGGCACTCTTCGCCCTGGAGCCCGATACGGCCACCCACTTCATCACCGCCGACCGGGACCGCGGCCTGCATCTCGTCGCCCGCGACGCCGCCGGGCTTTCGGTCAATCCCATGCCCACCATCGACCGCACGCGGCCCGTGGCGGAGCTGGTCTTCGAGGGCGTCGCCGGGGAAGCGCTCACGGGCGGCAATGACGCGTCCGCCGCCACGCGGCGCATGGTCGCCGCCGGCCGCGTGCTGCTCGCCGCCGACAGCCTCGGCGCGGCGGAACGCATGATCGAGAAGGCGGTGGACTACGCGAAGGAGCGCGAGCAGTTCGGGCGCACCATCGGCTCCTTCCAGGCGGTCAAGCACATGTGCGCGGAAATGGCGGCCCGGCTGGAGCCCTGCCGCTCGCTGATCTGGTACGCCGCCCATGCGGCCGAAGCCGAACCGGACGAATTCCCGCTGATGGCGGCGCTGGCCAAGTCGCACATGGCCGAGGTCGGGACCTTCGTCGCCCGCACCGCCACCGAGGTGCATGGCGGCATGGGGTTCACCGACCTGATGGGCCTGCACTACTGGTTCAAGCGCATCGGGCTGAACCGCCAGCTGCTGGGCGGCCCCGAGGCCGTGCGCGCCGACGCCGCGCGCCTGCAGGGCTTCGACCGCGCCGCGGGGTAGTGCGGTCCGCGACGTGATCCAGCCAACTGACGTCCTGGGGCTTGACCCCAGGACCCAGTCCTTTGCTTCGCTGGGCCCTTGGATCAAGTCCAAGGGCGACGGAGTCAGGTATTTCCATCGATGAGTGAGACGTTCTGTCAGCCTCGCGTGGAGCGGTAGCAGCGCACGCCGCCGGCGTCCTCGGCCAGCCAGACGGCGCGGGCCACGGCGCGGGCGAGGCAGTCGGCGGCGGCCTGGCCGATGCGGGCGATGTCCGCCGGCCCGCCGACCGGGCGCTCGCCCACCGACAGCGCGAAGACCGTATCGCCGTCGAAGGGCGTGTGCACCGGGCGGATGGCGCGGGCGAGGCCGTCCTGCGCCATGATCGCCATGCGCTGCGCCTGGCCCTGGTTCAGCTTCGCGTCGGTCGCCACCACGGCGATGGTGGTATTGGCCCCGGCGGCCGAGGTCACCGCGCCCGGATCGTCGGCCGCGCCGCGCCCGGGCGGCGGATTGCCGCCGAACTCGCCGTCGCGCTCCAGCGCCCAGGCCCAGAATGTGCGCCCGTCGGCCATCACCGTGTGGCCGGTCGGGTTGGCCGCGACCAGCGCGCCCACCGTGATCCCGTCGTCCAGGACGAGCGAGGCGCTGCCCAGCCCGCCCTTCAGCGGCCCGGCGGTGGCCCCCATGCCGGCGCCGGCATTGCCCAGCGCGAAACCGGCCCCGGCGTTCTCGACCGCCTGCTTGCCCAGCTCGCGGTAGGGCGGATCCTCGCCCCAGTTCTTGTCGCCGAGCGGCAGGTCGAACAGGATCGCCGCCGGCACGATGGGGACCACTTGGCCGGCGACGGGGAAACCGACGCCGCGCGTCGCCAGACGCGCCATGACCCCGCCGGCGGCGTCGAGGCCGAAGGCCGAACCGCCCGACAGGCAGATGGCGTGAACCACGTCGACCAGGTTCGCCGGGTCCATGACCTGGATCTCCCGCGTGCCGGGGCCGCCGCCGCGCACGTCGGCCGCGGCCACCGCCGGCCGCTCCGGCAGCACCACGGTCACCCCCGTCAGCGCCCGGGCGTCTTCGGCGTTGCCCACCGTCAGGCCCGGCACGTCCGTGATCAGGTTCCGCGCCCCCGGTTTCGCCATGTTCCGCTCCCGCTTCTCTGCCGATGCATGATGTATGGGAGAGAACTAGGATGGAGGGATCAACACAAGGGAGGACCGCCATGGGCCGCCAGATTGTCGATATTTCCATGCCGCTGGAGAACGACGTCGTCTCTGACCCGCAGCCCTTCGGGCCGAAGATCACCTATGTCGACCACCAGATGTCGCTGGCCCAGATGCTGCCCTTCTTCCCCGGCCTGAAGCCGGAAGACCTGCCCGGCGGCGAGGCCTGGGCGGTGGAGCGGGTGGAACTGATCACCCACAACGGCACCCATCTGGACGCGCCCTATCATTTCGCCTCGACCATGAACCGCGGCGAGCGCGCCATCACCATCGACGAGGTGCCGCTGGACTGGTTCATGCAGCCCGGGGTGAAGCTGGACTTCCGTCATTTCGGCGACGGCTATGTCGTCACCGCCGCCGACGTCGAGGCCGAGCTGCAGCGCATCGGCCACGAACTGCAGCCCCTCGACATCGTCGTGGTCAACACCGCCGCAGGCGGCGCCTATGGCTCCGACCGCTATGTCGAGACCGGCTGCGGCATGGGCTACGAGGCGACCATGTACCTGCTGGAGCGCGGCGTGCGCGTCACCGGTACCGATGCCTGGTCGTGGGACGCGCCCTTCGTCTACACGGCGGAGAAATACGCCGCCGAGAACGACCCGTCGGTAATCTGGGAGGGCCACAAGGCCGGCCGCGACATCGGCTACTGCCACCTCGAAAAGCTGCACAATCTGGAGGCGCTGCCCGGGAAAGGCTTCACGATCTGCTGCTTCCCGGTGAAGATCAAGGCGGCCTCGGCCGGCTGGACGCGCGCGGTCGCCATCCTCGACGGCTGAAGCTTGACATAAGTGTATTTTTACCGATAATGCCGCCTGCATCTGACCACGTGGAGGCGGACCATGGATCTCGGCGACCTGCTGGAGGAGCGCGCGCGGCTTTCGGCCCAGCGCATGGCGATCCTGGAAGCGATGGCGCCGCCCGTCGCCGCCTCCGATCTGGACGCCGACGGCCGCGAGGAACTCCGCATCGCCGTGGAGCAGGCCCTGGACGACGCCTTCTTCCCCCTCGCCGACCCGATCGAGGCGGAGATCGAGGAACGCCGCGCTTCGCGTGCAGTTCGCAATCTGCGCGCCGACCTGATCGACCTCGCGGCCCGGCGCTGAGATGGCGGATGCGCTGATGCTGGAACTCTTCGCCCGCATCGAGGACGAGGAGCGCGCCCTGTCGGTCATCCTCTCCGACGGCCAGGTCACACTGGAACCGGCGGACGGCCCGCGCCTCTGGTTCAGCCGCACCGCCTTCGACCGGCTGGCCGATCTGGTCCGGCGCTACGACGCCGCAATCGCCGCGGCCGGCGGCGGCTGACCTTTACCCCGGCCCGGCGCACCCCATCTGAAACCGCAGCACCGTTGCGCCCCGGAGGTCCGTCCATGCGTCTTATCCCGATCGTCATCGTGCTCGCCGTAATGGCCGCGCCGGCGCTGACGCAGGAGCGGCGCGCCGCGTTCACGCTCGGGGGCCAGGGCTACGCGATCGACGCCGGACCGGGCTTCTGCCGCGCCGAAGCCGAGGAGCTCGAGCGCTGGGCGCTCTGGCCCCGGATGATGGCCGGCACGGAGCGGCGCTTCGAGCCCAGGGCGGTCTTCCTCGACTGCGTCGCGCTCAACGCCATCCGCGCCGGCGCCCAGCCCGAGAACTTCGCCATGCGCCTGGCCGGAACGCTGCTGGGCGGCGGCGAGCCCCTGCCCGCCCGGCAGTCGGCGCGGGTCCAGTTCGACATGTTCCGCGGCATGTTCCGCATGATGCAGGACCGCCCCGGGTCGGTGACCGGCGTGCCCGTGGAGGAAATCGTCCAGGGCGCGGCCGAGGAGCGCGGACTGATCGTGGAATGCGTCCATCCGCGCGCCAGCGCCGGCTCCGTCGGCCTCGACATCTGTCTCGCCGAACCCGACGGGAGCGACCCCATGCAGGGCGGGCTCGCCGTGCGGCCGGTGGGTGAACGGTTCCTCGCCGTCGCTGCCCTCGGCCGCCCCGGCATGGCCGACGGTCCGGGCTTCGACGAAGCGGAGACGATGCTGGAGGGGTTGTCGCCGCTCGAGTGACGCGCGCGGCGGAGGCGATCGCCGACGCGTTGCTTTCGGATGCGGGCATCAGCCTGGAGGAAGCGGACGCGCGGAAGCGCGCAGGCGCCTCAGTCGGCGGCGGCGGTGCGCACCCTGGCGGCGCCCACCTCGGCGACCTCGTTCTCCAGGAACGGCAGCGCCGCGATCTCCGCGTCCAGCTCCGCCCGGAAAGCCTGGAAGGCTTCCAGCCGCGCGCCGGCCAGCTTCACGCCGGTGGGCAGCTTGATCGAGCGCGGATTCACCTGACGGCCGTTCTTCAGCACTTCATAGTGCAGGTGCGGCCCCGTGGACCGGCCCGAGGTGCCGACATAGCCGATGATCTGACCCTGCTTGACGTGGCTGCCGTTCTTCAGGCCGCTGCGGAAGCCCTTCATGTGGGCATAGGCGGTCGAGTAGGTGCCGTTGTGGCGGATCTGGATGTAGCGGCCATAGCCGCCGTTCCAGCCGAGACGGGCGATGGTGCCGTCGCCGGCCGCCATGATCGGCGTGCCGGCGCGGGCGGCGAAGTCCGTGCCCTTGTGCATCTTGGTGTAGCCCAGGATGGGGTGGCGGCGCTTGCCGAAGCCCGATGAGATGCGCGCGCCGTCGATCGGCGTCTGCATCAGGGTCTTGCGCGCGCTCTGGCCGCGGGCGTCGAAATAGTCCGGTCCCGGCTCGCCTTCCGGCTGGTAGCGGAAATAGGTCAGCGGCGAGCCCTTGCGGACCAGCGTCGCCTTCAGGATGTTGCCGGTCTTCATCACCTCGCCGGCCCGGTTAACGAAGCGTTCGTAGGTCAGTTCGAAACCGTCGCCGGGGTGGATGCCGCGCTGGAAGTCGACGTCGAAGCTGAACATGCGGATCAGCTCGGCCAGCACCTCGTGCTCCACGCCCGCGCGCTGGCCGGCCAGGAACAGCGAGTCGTCGATCGTGCCGCGGGCGCGGACCAGCTCCCGGTCGAAAGTGAGCCGCTCCTCCTCGCCCAGGAAGCCGCCGTCCGGCGTCGCCCGGGCGTAGACCACGCGCTCCACGCTCTCCCGCAGGCGCACCTCGGTCAGCTTGTCGGTGGCGTGATCGAACATCAGGGTCAGTTCCTGGCCCGGCTTCAGGCGCCTGAGGTCCGTCAGCTTGCCCAGCGCCGTCACCGCCTGGTGGACGATACCGTTGTCGGCGCCCGCCGAAGACAGCGCCCTGGCCAGCGTGTCGCCGGGACGGATCACCGTGTCCATCCGCCGGCCCGCCAGGGCCTCACCGGTCAGGGCGGCCTGCCGGTCCAGATCGGCGACGCCGTCCTCGACCATGCGGGCGAAGACCCGCTCCACGAAGGCGTCGATGTCGCGTTCGCGCTGGCTCATCAGCAGGCGCGGCGAATCGCCGGCCCCGAGGCCGACGGCGGCGTTCGCCCGGCCCTTGGTCTCGGGATCCTGAATGCCGAAGAGAAGCCCGGCCAGGCCGCCAATCACGGCAAGCGCGCACGCGGCGACCGTAATCCGCTTGCCACGGCGTCCACCGCGGTAACTCGGTTCCTGCACAATCATCGGTTCGGTTTCGGTCCCGCTCATCCCTCGGAAGCGCGCAAAATGATCAGATCGCCGCAGAGTGTCAACAATCGCGCTGATTCGCGAAGGGGTTATTCCACCCTAATCGCTTGAAATGCTCAACCGCTGCCGACACTTCATGCCAAGAGCGGCCTTGCGGGCGGACGCCCAGGCCGTAGACTGATCCCGGTGCAGTACGCGCCAGGGGGAACGGAGGGCTCGCGCAGACATGCGGATTTCCGGCTTGTGCGGGGTCGTCATCGCGGCGGCGTGGCTGGCCGCCTGCACACAGCAGGCGCCGCCGGCGGGTTCGGGCGCCGCCACGGCGTCGCCCGCGCCGGACACGCGCGTCATTCCGCCCCGTCCGGGCAGCGAGGAAGCCGCCGGCGCACCGGACGCGGCCTCGCCGCCGCCGCCCACACCCCGGCCCGAAGGCCTGGCGCGCGCACCCGCCGGCTCCGGGCCACCCGCCGGCGCCGCCGCCAAGCCCCGTGTACGCCGGCCGGCGCCGGAGCTGATCGGGATGTCGGAAGCCGAACTGCGTGACGCCATGGGCCAGCCCGACCGGATCCGCAACGAGCCGCCGGCCAGCGTCTGGCGCTATGATCTGACCGGCTGCGCCATCGACCTGTTCCTGTTCGAGGATGTCGCCAGCGGCCGCACCAAGGCGCTGAGCTACGAGATCGTCATCAACGAGGGCGGCGGCGAGACGCCCGACAAATTCTGCGTGGAGGGCAAGAGACTGGCCGATGGCTGAGAACGCGCTGATCTACGTCGTCGACGACGACGATCTGTTCCGTGAGTCCGTGGCGCAGAACCTGGCCGACGCCGGCTTCGAGGTCGCCGTCTTTCCCGACGGCCCGGAGGCCCTCGAAGGCCTGGAGAGCGAACCCCTGCCGCAGCTCATCCTGCTGGACTGGAAGATGCCGAAGATGAATGGCATCGAGGTGCTGAAACAGTACCGCGCCCGGGGCGGCGACATCCCGGTGATCTTCCTGACGGTGCTGAGCGACCAGATCTACGAGGAGGCGGCGCTGATCGGCGGCGCCGTCGACTTCATCGAGAAATCGCGCAGCTTCTCCATCCTGCGCCGGCGCATCGACCTGATCGTGGACGGCCGCCGCGGCGGCGCGGAGGAGGAGGCGCCCGAGGACCAGCCGCAGCGGATCGGCGAGCTGACGCTGGATCCCGAATCCGCGCGCGCCGCCTGGCGCGGCCGGCGCGTCGACCTGACCATCGCCGAGTTCGCCATCGTCAGCCATCTGGCGTCCCGGGCGGGGCGCGACTGCCGCTATCGCGAGATCTACGACCTCGTGCGCGGCGAGGGATTCCACGCCGGCGCCGGCGAGGACGGCTATCGCACCAATGTCCGCTCGATGATCAAGCGCATCCGGCGCAAGTTCGAATCGATCGACCCCGATTTCGAGGAGATCGAGAACTATCCGGGATTCGGCTATCGCTGGCGAAGGGACTAAGGTCGTGGGCGGCCGCATCTGGCGCTCCATGTGGATGCGCCTCGCCGCCATCGCCCTGGTTCTCGCCGTCGCCCCGGTCATCATCTACCTGCAGCTCCGCGCCGCCGACGCCGAACAGAGCGCGCTGCTGCGCCAGTCCGTCGCCGCCCAGGGGCGGATGATCGCGCGCGGCGTCGAGACCGCGCTGGACCCGGCCAAACTGCCGGAACTGGGCAAGCACCTGGCCCGCTTCGACACGCCGCGCAACGAGGTCCGGGTGCTGTTCCGTCCCAGCGACGACGCGGACCGGGCGTTCTATTTCGTCGGCGCCTCGCCGGCGCTGCCCGACGCCGACCTGGAACAGGAGCGCGAGCGCCTGCTGGCCACCGGCGCGGTCGCCGACATCGGGCCCGGCTGCGGGCCGGGCGGTCCGGCGGGACAGGTCTACGACACGGTCGCCGGCGACCGCCGCATCATCGCCTCGGTGGTGCCGCTGGCGAAGCCCGAGGGCTGCTGGGTGGTGATCCTGACCCGGGAGCAGTTCGCCGGCTTCGGCCCCGACGGCGCGCAACCCTACTGGCAATCGCCGGAGATGATCGCCAGCGGCGTGATCTACGTGATCATGGTCGGCCTCGTGCTGCTGGTCTTCCTGAGCTTCCGCCGCGACCTGCGCGGCTTCGCCGACGCGGCGCGGCGCACCGCCCGCGGCGAGGGCGGCACCCGCTTCCTGGACCAGAACCGGGTGCCGGAACTGGACGGCGTCGCCCGGGCTTTCGACCAGATGGTCAGCCATCTCCGGCGTTCGGCGGAAAGCCTGCTCAGGCTGTCGGAGGAGAACGCCCACGCCCTGAAGACGCCCGTGGGTGTCATCGCCCAGGCCGTGGAGCCGCTCCGGGCCATGGCGGCCGAGGATCCCCGCCGGCGGCGCTCGGTCGAGCTGATCGAGAAGGCGATCGAGCGCCTGGATCATCTGATCACGGTGATCCGGCGCAGCGAGGAGACGGCCGCCGCCCTGGTCGCGCCGCGGCTGACCCCGGTCGACGCCGGCGGCCTGCTGCGTCCGGTCGCCGACGACTACCGGCCCATCGCCGAGGACCGGGGCATCGAGGTCACGGTCCGCTCGCCGGGGCGCGTCATGGCGCTCGGCAACGAGGAGCTGCTGCGCACCGCGATCGAGAATCCGGTCGAGAACGCCCTCGACCTGACCCCGGCGGGCGGGCGGGTCGAGCTTTCGCTGATGACCGAGGAATCGACCGGCATGATCGAGATCCGCGTCACCGACACCGGCCCCGGCGTCGCCGACAGCCAGCTGGAGCAGATCTTCGACCGCCGCTTCAGCCACCGCGAGCCGGGCGACGGCGGCCATGACGGGCTGGGCCTGTGGATCGTGCGCCGCAACATGGAGGCGATGGGCGGCGCGGCCCATGCCGAAGCCGGCGACGAGGGCGGCCTGGCCGTCGTGCTCCGCCTGCCCGCTGCAAGGCCCTGATACGTAACGCGACCCGCCGCCACAGCTTTGCCACAGCCTCGCCGCTGACCCGCCACCGGCCTTGCCCGATATTCGATGGTGCAAGCAGCGGAATTTCCCGCCCGTCAGTTCGAGGCCGCAATGTACCAGACCATCATCGAGCAACAGGCATACGCCACCGCCCGCTCCGGTATCGGCGGGGACGTCTTCGCACCCAGGGACACACGCCAGTGTCTGCGGCGGCTGTCCTATGACCCGTACGCGGCGGGCAACGGCCGCCAGATGGTGCCCCGGACCTTCATCGAGCGGCTGCCGCGCGACATGGCCGGCATCGCCAGTCTGGCGGAGCGCCAGAAGACCTTCATCACGCTGATGCTGCCCATCGTGCTGCGCGCCAACGAGATCATGAGCCTGCAGCGCAGCATGATCCGCGCGGAGAGCGATCCCCTGATGCTGGAGCAGGCGATGCGCCAATATGACGCCCGCGACCTGGAGCAGCTCGACCGCCGCTTCGACGTCGTGCCGCCCTCGCTGCTGCTGGCCATCGCCGCGGCGGCGACGGACTGGGGCCGGGAGCGGACGGCGCACGATCTGATGGCGCTGGCGCCCGACTCGCTGGCCAGCCCGGCCAATCTGCCGCCGTCGGCGGTTCAGGCCCTGGGGGGCGCCCGGCGCAGCCACTACCGGGATCTGCTGAGCCCGATGCTTGACGTCATTCACGGCATCAACACCTACAGGGACGGCGCGGCGCTCAGGCGCGAACGCAGCCGCCAGCGGCGCAGCCGCCGATTCGATGGCTACCGTCTTGCACTCCTGCTGGATGGTGGCCACCTCAAACGCAGCCCATTCGTCCGCCGCGTGCTGTACGCGATGGAAGGTGGGGCGTTGACCCGACTGGACCATGCCAAGCTGGAGGCCCCGGTCGCGGTCGTACACTGAGTTCCAGCCAAGAAAGTTCAGAAAAGTGGAGCTAATCCGATGATCCGCAAGATTGGAGCCATCAGCGTTATCGGCCTCATGCTGGGTCTTGGCGCGTGCGAAGGCATGAACGAAACCCAGCAGCGGACCCTTTCCGGCGGCGCCGCGGGCGCGGCCGGCGGCGCGGCGCTCGGCGCGATCACCGGCGGCAGCGCCGCAACAGGCGCACTGCTGGGTGGCGCGCTCGGCGCGGGCGCGGGCTACATCACCTCCGACGACGACGCCTTCGAATAAGCAGGCGTCGGCCCGCAAGGCCGGATACCGGCGCGCGGCGGGGTCCGCAGGGACCCGGCCGGCGCGTCCGCAGCACCACGGGGGCCGCACCGTTCCCTCCTTTCCCTCACGGCGGCTCCCGCGACGGAGAAGCCCGTGCCGGCCCCCCGGCGCGGGCTTCTTCACGTCCGCCGTCCCGTCCCTCGCGAGAGGACTTACTTCCGCCCGGATCCCGATCTAAGACTTCGCAATGGCAGATTCGGGATCAGGCCGGCTGATGCGCGCGGCCGCCACGGTGGGCGGCTTCACCATGATCAGCCGCATCACCGGCTTCGCGCGCGACATCCTGATCGCCGCGATCGTCGGCGCAGGCCCCATTGGCGACGCCTTCTTCGTCGCCTTCAAGCTGCCCAACTTCTTCCGCCGCCTGTTCGCCGAGGGCGCATTCAACGCCGCCTTCGTGCCGCTGTTCTCGGGTCGGCTGGCGCGGGAGGGGCGGGAGGCGGCGCGGCTGTTCGCCGAAGACACCGCGGCGGTGCTGCTGACGGTGCTGTTCCTGCTGGTGGCGGCGCTGCAGATGGCAATGCCGGTAGCGATGATCGCCCTGGCGCCCGGCTTCACCGACGATCCGGCGACCTTCGACCTGGCGGTCGAGCTGACCCGGATCACCTTTCCCTATCTGCTGTTCATCAGCCTGGTCTCGCTCTTCCAGGGCGTGCTGAACAGCACCGGCCGCTTCGCCGCCGCCGCGGCGACGCCGATCCTGCTCAATCTCTGCCTGATCGCGGCGCTGCTTCTGCTGGTGGAACACGTGCCGACGGCGGGCCACGCGCTCGCCATCGGGGTCTTCGTGGCCGGCGCGGTACAGTTTCTCTGGCTGCTCCACGCGCTGCACCGGGCGGGCCTGGCGCTGAGGCTGCCCCGGCCCCGGCTGACGCCGGGCGTGAAGCGGGTCGTCTCTCTGATGGCGCCCGCGGCGCTGGGCGCGGGCGTGGTGCAGATCAACCTGGTGATCGACATCATCCTCGCCTCGACCCTGCCAGAGGGCTCGATCTCGTACCTGTTCTACGCCGACCGCATCAGCCAGTTGCCGATCGGGGTGGTCGGCGTCGCCGTCGGCACCGCGCTGCTGCCGCTGCTCTCCCGCCAGGCGGCTTCGGGGCAGCTGGACGACGCCCGGCTCAGCCTCAACCGCGCCATCGAGTTCGCCCTGCTGCTCTCGGTTCCCGCCGCCGCCGCCTGCCTGATGATCCCGTCGGTGCTGGTGGGTACGCTGTTCGAGCGCGGCGCCTTCAGCCCCGCCGACACCGCGGCCACGGCCTGGGCGCTCTCGGCCTATGCCTGGGGCCTGCCGGCCTATGTCATGGTGAAGGTGCTGGGCCCGGCCTTCTTTGCCCGTGAGGACACATCGACGCCGGTGAAGATCGCCGTCGCCGCGGTCGCCGTGAACGTGGTGCTGAACCTGATCCTGATGGGACCGATGCTGCACGCCGGCCTGGCGCTGGCCACTGCCATCGCCTCCTGGCTCAACACCGCCTTGCTGGCGTATTTCGCCTGGCGGCGCGGCTGGCTGAAGCCCGACCGGCGGCTGTTGTGGGCGATCCCGAAGATGTTCGCCGCGGCACTGGTCATGGCGGCGGGGCTGCTGTTCGGCGCCATCGCGTTGGACGTCCACCTGCCCGGCGGCGAGTTCTGGCGGGCGCTGTCGCTGGCGATCCTCGTCGCCGGCGCGGTGGCGGTCTATTTCGGCCTCGGCTGGATCCTCCGCCTCGTCCGGCCCTCCGATCTCGGAGGTCTGGCGCGCGGGCGGTGATCAGGTCTCGCTGAAAAAGGAAACGCCCGGCCTCCCTCGCGGAAGACCGGGCGCGTCCGATCGGTCGTTTGCGGCTGCGGTCAGACCACGCCGAAGGCCAGCATGCCGTCGGCGACCTTGGCGAAGCCGGCGATGTTGGCGCCGGCCACGTAGTCGGTCATGCCCTTGCGGCCATAGTCCTTGCCGTAGTGCTCGCAGCGGCCATGGATGTCTTCCATGATCTGGCGCAGCTGTTCCTGGAGCTGGTCGATGCCCCAGGAGATGCGGGCCGAGTTCTGGCTCATTTCCAGACCCGAGACCGCGACGCCGCCGGCATTCGCCGCCTTGGCCGGGCCGAAGATCACGCCGGCGTCGAGGAAGGCGTCCACGCCTTCGTTCGAGGTCGGCATGTTGGCGCCCTCGGAGATCGCCTTGACGCCGTTCTTGATCAGGGTCTTGGCGTCCTTGATGTCGATCTCGTTCTGGGTGGCGCAGGGCATGGCGATGTCGCACTTGACGCCCCAGGGCTGCTTGCCCTCGTGGAAGGTCGCGCCCTTGTACTCCTGGCAGTACTCGCTGATGCGGCCGCGGCGATGGCCCTTGTGCTCCTTGACCCAGTTCAGCTTCTCCTGGGTGAAGCCTTCCGGATCATGGATGAAGCCCTGGCTGTCGGAGAGCGTCACCGGACGCGCGCCGAGCTGCATCAGCTTCTCGGCCGCATGGACCGCCACATTGCCCGAGCCGGAGACCACCGCGGTCATGCCCTCGACGTCCTTGCCGGCCGCCTTGAGCATGTTCTGCAGGAAGTAGACCGCGCCGTAGCCCGTCGCCTCGGTGCGCACCAGCGAGCCGCCGAACTCCAGGCCCTTGCCGGTCAGCACGCCTTCGAACGAGTTGGTGATGCGCTTGAACTGGCCGAACATGTAGCCGATCTCGCGGCTGCCGACGCCGATGTCACCGGCCGGCACGTCGATGTTGGCGCCGATGTGGCGGTAAAGCTCGGTCATGAACGACTGGCAGAAGCGCATGATCTCGTTGAGCGACTTGCCCTTCGGATTGAAGTTCGCGCCGCCCTTGCCCGCGCCCATGGGCAGACCGGTGAGGCTGTTCTTGAAGGTCTGCTCGAAGGCGAGGAACTTCAGCACCGAGGTGTTCACCGACGGATGGAAGCGGATGCCGCCCTTGAGGGGCCGATGGCATTGTTCATCTGCACGCGGTGGCCGCGGTTGACGCGGATGTTGCCCTCGTCATCCTCCCAGCAGACGCGGAAGCTGACCACCCGGTCCGGCTCCGCCATGCGCTCCAGGATCATCATCTCCTTGTAGCGCGGATTGCTCTCCAGGAACGGAATGATGGTGGCCGCAACCTCCATCACCGCCTGGTGGAATTCGGGTTCGCCCGGATTGCGTTTCTCCAGGCCTTCCATGAATTGCTGTAGCTGGTCGTTCGTGGACGCCATGATCGTCCCCCCTCCTTCGAGTCCTGCCCTGATTTCCATTGGGATTGCACCCGGCGGCAGCGGGTATCGAACCGCCCCCATTCCCCCACATGGCGCAAGCCTTCGCCGGGGAGTGTTGTCCCGCTGCGACAATCGGTCAACCTCCATCACGTGTGTCCCTGCCGGTTTTGCAGGCAAGGAGGCGAAGAAAGCTGCAATGTTTCGCCCCTGTGCGGTCCGTGCCACAATCGCGGCCGCCAGTCAGCGACCGGAGGGACGCCATGGACGCCAGGACCGACGCGCAGGATGAACTGCTGCAGGCCGTCACCGAACGCTGCCGCGATCGCCTGGCGGCCGAGGAGGCGGCGGCCCTCACCGACTTCGCCGCGCAGGTGCTTCACCGCGCGATCCACGAGGCGGTGGAGGAGCGCAGCGCCGAGGATATCTACGGCGCACTGCTGTCGCTGTGGAAGTTCGCGGCCCAGCGCAAGCCCGGCTCCGGCAAGGTCCGGGCCTACAATCCGAAGCTGGACGAGCACGGCTGGTCCTCGCCCCACACCATCATCGAGACGGTGAACGACAACATGCCGTTCCTGGTCGATTCGATCGTCTCCGCCCTGGGCCAGTTCGACGGCCAGATCCACGAGCTGATCCATCCGGTGGTGCATGTCGTCCGCGACGCCGAGGGCCGGCTGCAGGGCTGCGTCGACCGCGGCGCAGAGGGCGCGATCGCCGAATCGGTGATCCAGATCGAGTTCTCCACCCATTCCGACCCGGCGGACCTCGCGGCCATCGAGAAGGCGCTCGGCGAGACGCTGGACGATGTGCGCCTGGCGGTCGAGGACTGGCGGCCGATGCTGCGGCAGGCCGAGATCATGGCCGAGGACCTGCGCGAGAATCCGCCGCCGCTGGACGCCGAGGACGTCGATGAGGGCCGGGCGCTGCTGGAGTGGATGATCGACGACCACTTCACCTTTCTCGGCTATCGGGAATACGACTACCTGGCCAGCCGGGAGACCGAGAGCCTGGAGATCGTGCCGGGCTCCGGCCTCGGCCTGCTGCGCGACCCCGCCCGGCGCGTGATGGAGCGCGCCAGCGGCGAGCCCGCGCTGTCGCCGGAGGTGCGCGAATTCCTGCAGCGGCCGGAACTGATCATCGTCACCAAGACCAACAAGCGCTCGACCATCCACCGCCCGGTCCACCTGGACTATGTCGGCATCAAGCGCTTCGACGACGACGGCCAGATCGTCGGCGAGCGCCGCTTCGTCGGCCTGTTCACCTCCGCCGCCTACAACCGCACGCCGAAGGAAATTCCCTATCTGAGGCGCAAGACCGCGCGGGTGCTGGAGCGCGCCGGCTACGACCCCCGCGGCCACGCGGGCAAGGCGCTGGCCAACGTGCTCGACACCTTCCCCCGCGACGAGCTGTTCCAGATCCCGGAAGACGAGCTCTACCAGACGGCCATGGGCATTCTGGGGCTGCAGGACCGGCCGCGGATCAAGCTGTTCCTGCGCCGCGACCGCTTCGAGCGGTTCTTCTCCTGCCTGGTCTACGTGCCGCGGGAAAACTACGATTCCGAACTCCGCCGCAAGTTCGAGAAGATCCTGGCCGAGCAGCTCGGCGGGCGCATCTCCGCCTTCTACACTCAGATCGGCGATTCGGCGCTGGCGCGGCTGCACGTCATCGTCGGCGGCGGCCCGACTGCAAGCGAGGTCGACCGGGAGGCGCTGGAAGCGCGGCTGATCGAGGCCGCGCGGTCCTGGGACGACGCGCTGAAGGATGCGCTGGTCGAGGCCTGGGGCGAGGAGCGCGCCAACGTGCTGCACCGGCGCTACGCCCACGCCTTCTCCGCCGCCTACCGCGAGGTGTTCAGCGCCGAGATGGCCTGCATCGACATCCAGCACATGGAGGAGACGGCGCAGGACGCGATGGGCCTCAACCTCTACCGGCTGCTGGAGGACGACGACCGCACGCTGCGCCTGAAGCTGTTCCAGCGCGGCGAGGCGCTGGCGCTCTCGGACGTGCTGCCGATGCTGGAGCACATGGGATTGTGGGTGCTCTCCGAACAGAGTCACCCGGTCGGCGATCCCGTCGACCCGTTCTGCTGGATCCACGACTTCGAGATGGGCACGACCGACGGCGCGGAGCCGAATCTGGGCGAGTTCAAGCCGGCCTTCGAGGAGGGCTTCGCCAAGATCTTCTCCGGCGAGATGGAGAATGACGGCTTCAACCGCCTGATCGTCGCCGAGGGCATCGCGCCGCGCGACGTGGTGCTGCTGCGTGCCTACTGCAAGTTCCTCCGCCAGGCGGGCATCGCCTTCAGCCAGGATTACATGGAGGACACGCTGGCGACCAACGGCGCCGTCACCAGCCTGATCGTTGAACTGTTCTACTGCCTGCTGGACCCGGCCTCTCCGGGCGACCGGGAGGAAACGGCGCAGACCATCGGGGAATCCATCGAGCTGCTGCTGGACAAGGTGCCCAGCCTGGACGAGGACCGCATCCTGCGCCGCTTCCTCAACGCCGTGCAGTCGACGCTCAGGACCAACTTCTTCCAGCGCCGCACGGACGTCGACGGCAACCCCTATCTGTCGCTGAAGTTCGACAGCCAGGTGCTGGACGATCTGCCGCTGCCGCGGCCGTTCCGGGAGATCTTCGTCTACAGCCCGCGCTTCGAGGGCGTGCACCTGCGCGGCGGGCTGGTCGCCCGCGGCGGCCTGCGCTGGTCCGACCGGCGCGAGGACTTCCGCACCGAGGTCCTGGGCCTGGTCAAGGCCCAGATGGTCAAGAACGCCGTCATCGTGCCGGTCGGGTCCAAGGGCGGCTTCGTGCCCAAGCGCCCGCCCCAGGGCGGCGACCGGGAGGCCCAGATCGCCGAGGGCGTGGCCTGCTACCGCGGCTTCATCTCCGGGCTGCTGGACGTCACCGACAACATCGTCGACGGATCGATCGTCCCGCCCGAGAGCGTCGTCCGCCGCGATGGCGACGACCCCTATCTGGTGGTCGCCGCCGACAAGGGCACCGCGACCTTCTCCGACTACGCCAACCAGGTGGCGATCGACTACGGCTTCTGGCTGGGCGACGCCTTCGCCTCGGGCGGCGCGGCCGGCTACGACCACAAGAAGATGGGCATCACCGCCCGCGGCGCATGGGAGTGCGTGAAACGCCATTTCCGGGAGATCGGCGCCGACATCCAGACCGAGCCCTTCAGCGTCGTCGGCGTCGGCGACATGTCCGGCGACGTCTTCGGCAACGGCATGCTGCTGTCGCAGCAGATCCGCCTGCTGGCGGCCTTCGACCACCGCCACATCTTCATCGATCCGGATCCGGACCCGGCCGTCAGCTTCGCCGAGCGGCAACGGGTCTTCGAGCTCGGCCGCTCGAGCTGGGACGACTACGACCGGAGCAAGCTGTCGAAGGGCGCGATGATCGTGCCGCGGACCGAGAAGAAGGTGAAGCTGACGCCGGAGGCGGCGGCGGCCATCGGCGTGGAGCTGGCCGAGATGACCCCCTTCCAGGTGATGCAGGCGATCCTGCGCGCGCCGGCCGATCTGCTCTGGTTCGGCGGCATCGGCACCTATGTGAAGTCGGAGGACGAGAGCCACGGCGACGCCGGCGACCGGGCCAATGACGCCATCCGCGTCGACGCGCGGGAACTGCGCGTCAAGGTGATCGGCGAGGGCGCCAACCTGGGCATCACCCAGCTCGGCCGCATCGAGTACGCAAGCCACGGCGGGCGCATCAATACCGACTTCATCGACAATTCGGCGGGCGTCGACTGCTCCGACCACGAGGTCAACATCAAGATCCTGCTGGGCGCCGTCGAGGCCGCCGGCGACATGACCCGCAAGCAGCGCAACACCCTGCTGGAGGAGATGACCGAGGCCGTCGCCGGCCTGGTGCTGGAGGACAACTACGTCCAGGGCCAGGCGGTCACCGTCGCCCAGGCGCGCGGACGGTCCGGCAACGGCCCCTGGGGGCGGCTGATGCGCTCCTACGCCCGGGAGGGGCTGCTCAACCGGGACATCGAGTACCTGCCCGACGACGAGGAGCTGTCGGAACGCCGCGGCGGCCTGACCCGGCCGGAACTCTGCGTCATCCTCTCCTACGCCAAGATGACGCTGAAGACGGAGCTGCTCGACAGCGCCCTGCCTGACGAGGACGGACTGGAGGACGTGCTGTTCGGCTATTTCCCGGAAGCCGTCCAGAAGCGCTATCCCGACGCCATCGAGGGTCATCGTCTGCGCCGGGAGATCATCGCCACCCGCATCGCCAATTTCATGGTCAACCGCGCCGGGCCGGCCTTTCCGCGGCTGGCGCAGGACGACCTGGGCGTGGACGCGGCGGATGTCGGCCGGGTCGCGATGGCAACGCGCCAGGTCTTCCGGCTCGACCCGATCTGGGAGGCCATTGACGCCCTCGACAACAAGGTGCCGGCGGAGGTGCAGACGCGCATGCTGCTGATGGTGCAGGACGCGATGGTGCGCGCCGGCCTGTGGTTCCTGCGCAACGCCGCCCAGCCCATCGGCCGGGTCCGCATCGCCGAACGCTTCCGCCCCGCCATCCAGGACCTGCGCGGACGGCTGGACGAACAGCTGGGCGAGATGGAGCTGGCCGCCTTCCGCCAGCGCGCCACCGATCTCGCAGCCGCGGGCGTGGACGAGAAGCTGGCCGCCGACGTCGCCGCCCTGCAGCCGCTGGCGACGACGCTGGACGTCGTCGACGCCGCCGAGACCGCGGCCCGCGATATCGGGCTGGTGGCCGAGACCTATTTCGCCATCGGCGCGCGGCTGGGGCTGGACTGGCTGCGCGCCCAGGCGGCCAATCTGATGCTGGAGAGCGCCTGGGACCGCCAGGCCGTGAACATGCTGGTCGAGGACACCTACGCCCAGCAGCGCCAGCTCGCGGTCAACGCCTTCGCCGGCGACGCCGAAACGGTGAAGGGTGCGATGGAGACCTTCGAGGCGCAGTACGGCCGCGATCTCGGCCGCATCGACCAGACCATGCACGAGGTCCGGGCCGCCGGCGCCGTCGACATCGGCCGCCTCGTCCTCGCCAACCGCCAGATCGGCCGGCTGCTGGGATAGACCCTTCCGCTGTCTGATTGGACCGCCGCTCACTCGGCGTGTCACCCCCGCCTCTGTGCGGGGGTCCGGAGCGGCTTCGCCGCAAGTCGATGATCCTGGCCGGATGCCCGCTCGGGGGCGGGCATGACACCGAAGCTCTGCTGGCGATTCAATCCAACCGAGGATTGATCTGTCGAAGTCCTCGGGCTTGACGAGCCTCCCCCGGCCCCCGTTCCGGGGAGGAGCGGTGTCGTGGCGCGGATGGGTGCACAGGCAATTCTGCCGTTTCTCGGATTCGGAAGGCGCGCGAGCCGGCCATGCCAACCCTCGCGCGCCAGGCGGGACCGCCTAGAGACCGCCCAGTTCGCTGCGGACCTGCTCGCGGAAGATGTCGATGGGCGCCAGGCGGCCTTCGACGTCGACATGCCAGTAGGTCCAGCCATTGCAGCTCGGCGCGCCCTGCACATGGGCGCCGATCTTGTGGATCGAGCCGGTGGCGTCGGCGCAGACCAGGCTGCCGTCGGCGCGCACCCGCGCGGTGTGGCGGCGCTGGTAGTCGTGCAGGTTCGTGCCGGGCTCGATCAGGCCGCGCTCGACGATCATGCCGAAGGGCACGCGCGTCTGCTGGCGCTTGGGCGGGGTGATCACCCGGTCCTCCGGCGGCAGGGTGCGCACGCGCCCGATCCGCGCCTGGGCCAGACGGCAGAACTTGTCCTCGCGCTCGACGCCGATGAAGCGCCGGCCGAGGCGCTTGGCCACCGCGCCCGTGGTGCCGGTGCCGAAGAAGGGATCGAGCACGATGTCGCCGTCCCGGGTCGCGGTCAGCATCACCCGGTAGAGCAGCGATTCAGGTTTCTGCGTCGAATGCGCCTTGCGGCCGTTGACCTTCAGCCGTTCGCCGCCCGAGCAGATCGGCAGCAACCAGTCGGAGCGCATCTGCAGATCGTCGTTCAGCGCCTTCAGCGCCTCGTAGTTGAAGGTGTAGTTCTTCGCGTCTTCAGCCTTGGCGCACCAGATCAGCGTTTCGTGCGCGTTGGTCAGCCGCCGGCCGCGGAAATTGGGCATCGGGTTGGCCTTGCGCCAGACCACGTCGTTGAGGATCCAGAAGCCGAGATCCTGCAGCACGGCGCCGATGCGGTAGATGTTGTGATAGCTGCCGATGACCCACAGCGTGCCGCTGTCCTTGAGCAGGCGCTGCGCCGCCGTCAGCCATGCCCGGGTGAAGGCGTCATAGGCCTCCATGCTCTCGAAGCGGTCCCAGTCGTCGTCGACGGCGTCGACCACGGACTCGTTGGGGCGCTTCAGTTCCCCGCGAAGCTGCAGATTGTAGGGCGGATCGGCGAAGATCATGTCGACGGAACCCGCCGGCAGCCCCTCCATGATGGAGACGCAGTCGCCCTGGATGATCCGGTTGACCGGAAGTTCCTGCATCGCCGCGCCCGACCCGATTTCACCGCTTCTGGCCGATCCGCGACCCCCACGAATCGATCCCTCCGCGCCAAACTGACGCGACCTTAGCCTACCGTCAACATTTTGATATGGGAAGTCATGGACTTATCGCCCGTTGTTCAAGTGAACATGTCACGAACGGGGCGGAATGACCGGCGATGGGCGGGCGTGGGACCCAGTTGCTGCACCGCCTGGCGGTGCCGTTCGGTGGCGTAGCCGGCGTGGGTTTCCAGGCCGTAGCCGGGATAGAGCGCGCCCAGATCCCGCATGATCCGGTCGCGTTCGGTCTTGGCGATGATGGAGGCCGCGGCGATGGCGAGTTCCGTGCCGTCGCCGCCGATCACCGGCAGGCCGGGACAGGGCAGCCGCTCGGGCAGGCGGTTGCCGTCGACCAGCACCCCGGCGGGCCGCATGGGCAGGGCCTCGATCGCGCGCTGCATGGCCAGCATGGCGGCGTGCAGGATGTTGAGCGTGTCGATCTCCTCCACCGAGGCCTGGCCCACGGCGACCACCGCGACCGCGCGGATGGCGAGCGCCAGCGCCTCCCGCGCCGCCGGGGCGATCAGCTTGGAATCGTTGACGCCCTCCAGCATGAAGTCCTCGGGCAGGATGACGGCGGCGGCCACCACCGGGCCGGCGATGGGGCCGCGGCCCGCCTCGTCGACGCCGGCCACCGGGCCCTGCCAGAGACGGCTGCGTTCAGTTTCCAGCATTCGGTCGGGTATCGCCGCCATCTTCTCTCATGCTCCCCCTGCCGCTCCGCCGCCGGAACCGTCTTGCCCGTCCCCGTCCGCGCCCCCGCGCTTCGGCCGGACCCGACGCATCAGCCGGTCCACCTCGCCCCGGCTGTAGTCGCCCAGCGTCATCGACACCCGCCCCGGCCGCGGCGCGGCCGCCGCCGGCGCCCGCCGCCCCCGGCCGCGGAAATAGACCGCGCCTAGGAAATCCTCGAAGGTCCTGACGCGCCGCCACTTCACCCGCGCCATCCGCCGGGCGGAGAACAGCACGAAAGGGCTGGAGATCAGGCTGAGGACGATCACCGAGGTCATCAGGTCCCGACTGTAGCCGTCGACCACCCCCGCCGCCGCGCCGGCAGCCACCAGGATGAAGGAGAACTCGCCGACCTGGCCGATCACCGTGCCGGCCAGCCAGGCCCGGGGCCAGGGCTCGCCCAGCATGCGGAAGATGCCGATGTTCGCCGCCGTCTTGGTCAGGGTCACCAGCAGCAGCAGCCCCAGCACGACGGCGAGGTTCTCATAGATGAACCCGAGGTCGAGCAGCAAGCCGATCGAGAGGAAGAACACCATCAGCAGCACCGACTGGATCGGCTGCACCGCGGTGATCATCTTGCCGCGTTCGATGGTGTTGCCGACCACCAGCCCGCCGACGAAGGCGCCATAGGCCGGCGACAGGCCGAGCACGCCGCTGACCGCCGCGCCGGCGAAACAGATCGCGAGGCCGCCCATGGCGGCGAGATCGGCGTTGTCGGTGATCCAGTGGGCGAAGGGCAGGTGCTCGCGCTTGCGCCGGCTGAGCAGGAAGACGACGCCGACGAGGATGGCCACGGCGACGATCACCGGCAGGGCGGCGTCGGCCGGTCCGGCGCCCTCCCGCCCCATCTCGGAGACGATGATCAGCATCGGCACCACGGCCAGGTCCTGCGCCACCAGCACGCCGACGGCCAGGCGGCCGACGTCGGAGCGGAGTTCGCCGATGTCCTCCAGGATCTTGATGGCGACGGCGGTCGACGACAGGCTGAGGCCGAAGCCGACGATCAGGGCGACCTGAGGGGTCCAGCCCGACGCCGCGCCGATCAGCCAGGCCGCGCCCACGCCCAGCAGCACCTGCAGGCCAGCGACGGTGACGGCGAGGCGCCAGACGCGGCGGAAACTGCGCAGCGACAGCTCCATGCCGATCAGGAACAGCAGCATCAGAACGCCCAGCTCGGCGATGAACTCGACCTCGTCGCGGTCGGCGATCACGCCCAGCAGCGACGGCCCCAGAACGATGCCGGCGGCGATGTAGCCGACCACGACGGGCTGGCGCATCCGGCTGAACGCCAGTCCGCAGGCGAGCGCGGCCACGGCCACGATCGCGAGATTGATCAGCTCCTGTTCGTGCATCGCCCCAATCTAGAGCAATTCGGGCGGAATTGGCACTGACGACGCGCACCTGACGATGCGGCGGCGGCATGCGCGCCGCAGCCATCTCCCCTCGTTGTCATCCCCGATGGGGACTGCGCCGCTCGTCAGAGCAGCGAGAACTGGTCCCCCGGCGCCGGCGGCTTGCGGAAACGCGAGGTATCGAGCCGCAGCTTCGCCTCGTTGAGGCCCAGCCGCCGGGTGGCGATGCGGAAGCGGCGCGCCATCATTTCGGCATAGGGTCCGGCGCCGGACATGCGCCGCCCCCAGGCGGCGTCGTAGTCCCGGCCGCCGCGCATTTCCCGGATCAGCTTCATGATGCGCCCGGCCCGGTTCGGGGTCTCGCTCTCCAGCCATTCGCGGAACAGGTCGGCGATCTCCAGCGGCAGGCGCAGCAGGATGTATCCGGCCTCCCGGGCCCCGGCCTCGGCCGCCCGCTCCAGGATCGCTTCCATCTCCGGTTCGTTGAGCGACGGGATCATCGGCGCGGCCATGACGGCGGTGCGCACCCCGGCCCGTGAGAGATCCCGGATCGCCGCCAGCCGGTTCTCCGGCGTGGACGCCCGGGGCTCCATGGAGCGCGCCAGCCGCTTGTCCAGCGTGGTCACCGACAGCGCCACCTTGACCAGACCCTTCTCCGCCATGGGCGCCAGGATGTCGAGATCGCGGGTCACCAGCGCCGACTTGGTGACGATGCCGACCGGATGCTCGAAGCGGGCCAGCACCTCCAGGATCTGGCGGGTGACCTGACGCCGGCGCTCGATCGGCTGATAGGGGTCGGTATTGGTGCCCATGGCGATGACGCGGCACTGGTAGCCCGGCGCGCGCAATTCCTTCTCCAGCAGTCGCGCGGCCTCGGGCTTGTAGAGCAGCTTCGTCTCGAAATCGATGCCGGGCGAGAGCCCGAGAAAGGCGTGGGTCGGCCGGGCGAAGCAGTAGATGCAGCCGTGCTCGCAGCCGCGATAGGGGTTGATGGAGCGGTCGAAGGAGATGTCGGGCGAGCTGTTGCGGGCGATGATGGTGCGGGTGGCGTCCTCCGTCTCGGTCGTTCTGACGGCCGCGCCGCCTTCCAGCCACTCCTCGGGCGGGGTCCAGCCATCGTCGATCCAGACGCGCTCCTCGGCCTCGAAGCGGCCCGAGCGGTTGGACCGCGCCCCCCGGCCCCTGGCCTGGGCCGGTCCGGCCGCCGCCGACATGTCGAAGCCGTGGCCGTCATGGGATTTGTTCTTTTTTTGTTCCATCGCCGGATGGAACCATTGCATGGCCGCGCGGTCAAGCGGCAATGGCGCGGATCAGTTGCGGCTGACGTTCAGGCCATCGCCCTGGCCCTGCAGGACGATCTCGACGCGGCGGTTGCGCGGCTCGTAGACGCCGTCGGCGGTCGGCACCAGAGGCTGGGTCTCGCCATGCGCCTCGATGTCCATCACCGCCTGCACGCCGTGGCTGCGGATCTCGGCGGCGGTGTTGCGCGCGCGACGCTCCGACAGGGCGCGGTTGTAGGCGGCATCGCCGGAGCGGTCGGCGTGACCGGCCAGTTCGATCACGGCCGTACCGTCCTGGCGGGCGCGGTCGCTGGCCTCGGCGACCGTCTCGCGCGCCTCGGGACCCAGCTCGGCGCTGTCCAGGGCGAAGAAGACGACATAGGAGCGGCGCAGGCTGGCTGCGGCCCGGGCCTGGGCGTTGGGCAGGGGTTCGGCCCTGGGCCGGACCGCCGCCGCCGGGCGGGCGGGCGCGAGACGCCGGGGCGCCGTGCTTTCCTTCGGTCCCTTGGCGGCGGGCATGGCCGCGGCTGCGGCGTCGCGCACGCTCGTCGCGGCGCGGGCGGCCCTGGGCGGCTCGCCGAAGCGGTAGCGCAGGCCCAGTACCGCGGTGTGGGCCGCATAGCTGGCGTCGATGGTGGCGCCGGTCGAATCGCGGAATTCGGCCTCGCCGGTGCGGAAATAGCGGTACTCGGCGATCAGGGAGAGATTCGGGTCCAGCGCGAAGGCGACGCCGGCCAGGCCCTGCATGGCCAACTCGGTGGCGCCGTCGTCCAGGGTCCGGCCGCCGCCGAAATCGAAATCATTGGCCTGAACCTGGGCGATGCCGATGCCGCCGCCGACATAGGGATAGATGCCGGAATCGTTGTCGTACTCCCAGACCAGATTGACGAGGCCACCGAGGACGCCGAAGGAGCCGTTGACGTTGGCGCCGTTGAAGCTGTCGGCCCGGTTGTGGCGGTAGCTCAGCTCCGTCTCCAGACGTATCCCGGTGCGGAACTGGTAGCCGAAGGCCGCGAGTCCGCCCGCGCCGATGGCCATTTCCAGGTCGCCCGCCACGCCGCCGGAAAGTTCGCGGTCGCCGACATGCTGGCCCAGGACACCGCCGGCCAGGTACGGCCCGTCAAGCTCGGCCAGGGCCGCCGCCGGAAGCAGCGCCAGCGCCGCGGCCGCAACCGCCGTCAGACGTCGTTTCATCGTCAAGTTACCCACTCATGCGCCCCCCGGCCGCGCAGAATTGCGCGGAGCCGCGTCCCCGCACAAGCCCTTTGTGTCCGGAAAGGTTCAGCTTTCCCTGAGCCGTGGCAGCAATTCAACGAAGTTGCAGGGACGGAAGCGGATGTCGAGCTGGGTGGCCAGGATCATGTCCCAGCCGTCGCGGCAGGCCCCCGGCGACCCCGGCAGGGCGAAGATGTAGGTGCCGCGGGCGACGCCGGCGGCGCAGCGCGACTGGATCGTGGAGGTGCCGATCTTCTCGTAGGAGAGCATGCGGAACAGCTCGCCGAAGCCGGCGATCTCCTTTTCGCAGACGTCGGACAGGGCCTCCGGCGTCACGTCGCGGCCCGTCACCCCGGTGCCGCCGGTGGCGATGACCACGTCGACGCCCTCGTCATCGGCCCAGGCCCGCAGCCGTTCGGCGATCGCGGCCCGCTCGTCGACAACGATCAACCGCGCCGCCAGCCGGTGGCCTGCCGCCTCCAGCCGCTCCACCAGCACTTCGCCGGACCTGTCGGTTTCCGGCGTGCGGGTATCCGAGACGGTCAGCACGGCGATGTTCACGGGCACGAAGTCCCGGCTCTCGTCAATCGGCACCGATGCCTCCTCTTCCGATGAGGACCGGCGCCGCGGCGCGCGGCGGCGGACTGTAGAAGGGCCAGCGCCCTTGGGCCAGTTCGCCCAGCGTCGGCGTCTCCCACCCCAGCCGGTCGCGGTAGATCCAGTAGGCAGCCAGCACGTCGCGCACGAACAGGCGCGTCTGCAGCGACCCCATGAGTTCCAGGAACAGCAGCGGATCGTCGCGGTCGCCGAAGCGGCGCTGCCATTCGCGCACATTGCCCGGCCCTGCATTGTAGGCCGCCAGCACGTGCAGCAGGCTGCCGTCGGGCTCCACCGCGGTCATCAGATAGGCCAGATAGGACTGGCCCAGCTCCAGGCTCACCTCGGCGTCGAACAGGGCCGCCCGCCCCGGCGGCGGACGCCCGGACTTGCGCGCGATGTAGTCGGCGGTGCGCGGCATCAGCTGCATCAGGCCGCTGGCGCCGCGGCCGCTGCGCGCGCGGGTGTCGAAACCGGATTCGCGGCGCGCCACCGCCATCAGCAGGGCGCGGCCGACGGGCTGCCCCTCGTCGATGCGCCAGTCCGGCAGCGGGAACAGCGCCGGATCGTGGCGCTCGCCGAAGCTGTTCAGGCGGATGCGGGCGATGCGGTAGGCCGTGGCCGGGGCGTCGAGCGCCGCCGACAACGCCATCAGCAGCGCCGAACCGCGGGCGTCCGCGCGGCGCGACAGGCGGCGCAGCTCCAGGTCGGCGCGGGCGATCTGGCCGGCTTCGGTCAGGGCGATGGCCCGCCGGATCGCCGGGTTCGCGGCCATCAGCGTCTCGACCGCCGCGGCCTTGAGACCGGGCGGCGACCATTCGAAGTCGCCGCGGTCGGCAAGCTGGCGCGCGGCCAGCAGCCCGTACATGTCCCGGCTGTAGCTGGCCGCCCGGCGCAGATAGGGCACCACGGCGGCGTAGCGGCCGGCCGCCAGCGCCGCCCGCGCCGCCCAGAAGTCGGCGGCCCCGCCCATGTGGCCGATATGATCCGGCGTCGTGTCGGCGGCGGCGGCGAAGCGGTAGTGGGATTCGGCATGCCGGCCCATGGCCCAGAGCGCCAGACCTGCATAGAACGACCCGGCGCGCATGCCGCCGCCGGGGCCCTGACGGGCCAGGTCGCCCTGTTTCAGCGCACGCTCGAAACGGGCCTTGGACAGGTGGCCCCGGGCCAGCGTGGCCCGCGCCTCCGCCATCGCCGCCGGCGACATCGCCTGCCCCCTCGGCCCGTCCAGCATGTTCTCGGTGACCGTCATGCGGTCGCGCAGCACATTGCGCCGGACCTGGGCCAGCACCGCCCTGTCATGACCGGTGCGGCCGCTCTCCGCGGCCTCCGCGCGGGCGGCCGGGCGCACGGCCGGCAGCTCCACCCCCGGCGGCAGCTCCAGCCGCGCGACCCGCGGCCCGGGCAGCGGCTTCCAGCCGGCGATGCGCCGCTTCTGCGCCAGGGCGTGCAGCCGCTCGGCCAGAGGATGGTCGCCATGGGCCTTCATCCAGCGGTGCAGCTCGGCATAGGCGGAGCGGTAGGCGGTCGGGTGCATGTAGCGCTGGAACTGCACATGGCCCAGCAGCAGACGGTCCTGCAGCCCGCCGATCAGCCGGTCCGCGGTGCGCCAGTCGCCTTGGCGCTGGGCCTCGAAGATGCGCGCATAGCGTCCGGCGTCGGCATCCGAAAGCACGCGCGGCAGCGGCTCCGCCAGTGCCGCCGACGCCCCCGCCGCCAGCAGCGCGAGACTTGCGAGCCACATTCCCAACCTGCCAAACATGCCGCAATGAAACCCGAAGCGCCGCCGACCGCAAGCTTGTCGGCGGCCGGCGGCTCGGGAAAGATGTCGCGACCGCCAGCCCGGAAAGGATTTTCATGTCGTTGCCTCCCGAGATCGCCGAGCGGCTGAAACTGCCGCTGATCGCCGCGCCCATGTTCCTGGTCTCCGGGCCCGAACTGGTGATCGCCGCCTGCCGCGCCGGGGTCATCGGATCGTTTCCCACGGCCAACTGCCGCACCGTGGACGAACTGGACAAGTGGCTGGAACGCATGGGCCGGGAGACGGGAGCGGACAGCGCGCCGATCGCGCCCAACCTGATCGTCCACCGCACCAATACCCGCCTGCCGCAGGATCTGGAGGTACTGGCGAGGCATCGCCCTCCGCTGGTCATCGCCAGCGTCGGCAGCCCGGAGAAGATCGTCGACGCGGTGCATGGCTGGGGCGGGCTGGTGCTGGCCGACATCGCCTCGATGCGCCACGCCCAGAAGGCGATCGCCGCCGGCGCGGACGGGCTGATCCTGCTGACGGGCGGCGCGGGCGGCCAGACCGGCTGGGCCAACCCCTTCGCCTTCGTGCGCGGCGTGCGGCGCATCTTCGACGGGCCGGTGGTGCTGGCCGGCGGCGTCGGCGACGGGCGGGGCCTGCGCGCGGCCGAGGTGCTGGGCTGCGACCTCGCCTACATGGGCACGCGCTTCATCGCCACCGCCGAAAGCATGGCCGCCGACCGCTACAAGCAGATGCTGGTGGAGTCGGGCCTGGACGACATCAAGCTGACCAACGCCATCACCGGTCTCGACACCAGCATCCTCAAGCCCAGCCTGCTGGCCGCCGGCCTGGACCCGGACAACCTGCCCGAACGCGGCGCCATCGAGATATCCAAGGACATCAACCCGGACGCGCCGCGGCGCTGGAAGGACATCTGGTCGGCCGGCCATTCGGTCGAACTGGTGGACGGGATCGCCGAGGTCGCCGAGGTGGTGGCCGGGATCGCACGCGAGTACCACGAAAGCGCATAAGATACCTAGACAACGGCCGCCGCGCCGGTAATGCTGCTTCGCGCTTGCTCCGGCAAGCAACCGCCCGGCACCGGAGATCGGCGATGGCAGATGACAGGATGCGCCCCCCGGCGGGCGCGGCCGAACACGGCGCCGACGACGCGTTGAACCATCAGATCGTCACGTTGAGCAACAAACTGTCGCTGACCGTCGCCCGCCGCGCCCTGGCGCAGGACGGTCTGACCCTGCGCGAATGGCGCATCATGCTGGCGCTGTTCATCTACGGCCCCAGCATCGCGCGGCGCGTATCCGAACTGGCGCTGCTCGATCCCGCCCATGTCAGCCGCACCGTGCGGCAGCTGGAACAGCGCGGCCTGGTCGCCTTCCGGCCGAACGAGCGGGACCGCCGCCAGATCATCATCGTGCTGAGCGCCGCGGGGGAGAAGCTGGCGCGGCAGGTGCTGCCCAGGGCCATGGCCGTCGGCAGCGCCTTCCGCGAAATCTATTCCGACGCGGAGTACGCGACCCTGATCGGCCTGCTGTCGCGCGCCAACGCCTTCGCCGACCGTCTGTTGCAGTCGGACGAGACACCGCCGCCGGAGGCCGGGCAGGGCTGATCGCCTCAGCCGCCCTCGATCTCCTCGCGCAGCATCTCCAGTTCCAGCCATTCGCTCTCGGCGGCGGCGTGCTCCGCCGCGGCGGCCTCCAGGCGTTTCGTCGCCGCCTGGAAGCGTTCCGGATCCTGCGTGAACAGTCTCCGGTCGGCGAGCTCCGCCTCCAGCCGCTGCATCTCCCCTTCCAGCTCCGCGATGCGGTCCGGCAGGGTCTCGAGGGCGTATTTCTGCTTGTAGGAGAGCTTCCGGGCCGCCGGTTTGCGCGGCTTCTGTGCGGGCTTCGTCTTCCCCGCCCCGTCCGTCTTCTGCGCCGCCGCCGCTTCCTTCGCCGCGCCGGCGCGCTGCCGCATCATGTCGCTGTAGCCGCCGGCATAGACCGTCCAGCGGCCGTCGCCCTCGAAGGCGACGGTGGCGGTGACGCAGCGGTCGAGGAAATCGCGGTCGTGGCTGACCAGCAGGATGGTGCCGCCATAGTCGGCCAGCAGTTCCTGCAGCAGGTCCAGGGTTTCGATGTCGAGGTCGTTGGTCGGCTCGTCGAGCACCAGCAGGTTGGACGGCCGGGCCAGCGCCCGGGCCAGCATCAGCCGCCCGCGCTCCCCGCCCGACAGCGCCGAGATCGCCGTCGGCCGCTGCTTCGGGTCGAACAGGAAGTCCTTCATGTAGCCAATGACATGGCGCTGCTCGCCGCCCACGGCGACCATGTCGCCGCCGCCGCCGGTCAGCGCGTCGCCCAGCGACATCTTCGGGTCCAGGCTCTCGCGCCGCTGGTCCAGGGTCGCGATCTCCAGGTTGGTGCCGCGCGCGATGCGGCCCTCGTCGGGCTCCAGGTCGCCCAGAAGCAGCTTGAGCAGCGTGGTCTTGCCGGCGCCGTTGGGCCCGACGATGCCGATGCGGTCGCCGCGCAGGATGCGGAGGCTGAAATCCCGGACCACGGTCCTGTCCCCGAAGCTCTTCGAGACATGTTCGGCCTCGATCACGCGCTTGCCGGACTTCGCCGCCTCGGACGCGGTCATCTCCACCCGGCCCTGGGCCTTGTCATAGTTGCGGCGCTCCGAGCGGAGGTCGTGCAGCGCGCGGAGCCGGCCCATGTTCCGCTTGCGCCGGGCGGTCACCCCCTTGTGCAGCCACTCGGTCTCCGAGGCGATCTTGCGGTCCAGCTTGTGCAGCCGCTCCTCCTCGGCGGCGATCTCGGCGTCGCGCCATTCCTCGAAATGGGCGAAGCCGCGCTCCAGCCGCCGCGTCGCGCCGCGGTCCAGCCAGACCGTCGCCGCCGTCAGGTTCTGCAGGAAGCGCCGGTCATGGCTGATCAGCACGATCGCCGAGGCCGAGCCGGCCAGCTCCGCCTCCAGCCATTCGATGGCCGGCAGGTCGAGATGGTTGGTCGGCTCGTCCAGCAGCAGGATATCCGGCGCCGGGGCCAGCGCCCGGGCCAGCGCCGCGCGGCGCGCCTCGCCGCCCGACAGCGTCGCCGGATCCTCGTCACCCGTGAGACCCAGATTCTCCACCAGATAGCGGGCGCGATGCTCGTCGTCGCCCGGCGCGAGGCCGGCCATGACGAAACTGCTGACCCGCGCGTGGCCGGTCAGATCGGGCTCCTGCGGCAGATAACGGATGGTGGCGCCCGGCTGGCGGAAGATCTCGCCATCGTCGGGATCGACCACGCCGGCGGCGATCTTCAGCAGCGTCGACTTGCCCGAGCCATTGCGCCCGACCAGCGCGATCCGCTCGCCCGGACTGACGGCCAGCTCCGCCCCGTCCAGCGTGGGCTTGCCGCCGAAGGTCAGATGAATGTCGCGCAGATGCAGGACGGGGGGCAAATCGTGGCTCCAGAACTTCAACCTGTCCCGGGGCTCGACCCCGGGACCCAGTACGACCTCACCGCCCGCTGGACGCCGGGATCAAGTCCCGGCGCGGGCCTGATTACACGCGTCCCCGGCCGGCGTCATCCGCCATCCCCCCTCCCGGTTCCGCTTGCGCAGATCCACCCCTCCCCCTTGGCCAAGGGGGAGGGACAGGGTGGGGGATCGGTCGCCCACCGGAAGATGTCATCCCCGATGGCGCCAGCGCCACTCGGGGATCGGGCGAAACCGGACGCCGGCATCCTTCCGCCGCCCGATGCCCGCGCGCCTGCGGCGGCGGGCATGACAGGGGCTTCCGCGCGCCGACCGGTCTAGCCGACCAGTTTCTTGTACTTGATCCGGTGCGGCTGGTCGGCGTCGTCGCCGAAGCGGCGCTTCCGGTCGGCCTCGTAGTCCTCGAAATTGCCCTCGAACCACTCGACGTGGCTGTCGCCCTCGAAGGCCAGGATATGGGTGGCGATGCGGTCCAGGAAGAAGCGGTCATGGCTGATGATCAGGGCCGAGCCGGCGAAGCTTTCCAGCGCCTCCTCCAGCGCGCGCAGCGTCTCCACGTCCAGGTCGTTGGTCGGTTCGTCGAGCATCAGTACGTTGGCGCCGGACTTCAGCATCTTGGCGAGATGCACGCGGTTGCGCTCGCCGCCGGAGAGCTGGCCGACCTTCTTCTGCTGGTCGGCGCCCTTGAAGTTGAAGCTGCCGACATAGGCGCGCGAGGGCACGGTGCGCTTGCCCAGCTCGATCACGTCGGTGCCGCCCGAGATTTCCTCCCAGACGTTCTTGCTGTCGTCCAGGCTCTGGCGCGACTGGTCGACATAGCCGAGCTCGACGGTTTCGCCGACCTTGATGGTGCCCGAATCCGGCTCTTCCTGCCCGGCGAGCATGCGGAACAGCGTCGTCTTGCCGGCGCCGTTGGGGCCGATGATGCCGACGATGGCGCCGGGCGGAATCTTCGCCGTGAAGCCGTCGATCAGCAGCTTGTCGCCGAACGCCTTCGAGACGTTCTCGAACTCCACGACATTGCCGCCCAGCCGCGGGCCGGGCGGGATGTAGATCTGCATCTCCGAACGGCGCTTCTCGGTGTCGGCCGACAGCAGCTCCTCATAGGCGGTGACGCGCGCCTTCGACTTGGCCTGGCGCGCGCGGGGGCTCTGGCGGATCCATTCGAGTTCCCGCGACAGCGTGCGCTGACGGGAGGCGTCCTCGCGCTCCTCCTGCCGCAGGCGCTTCTCCTTCTGCTCCAGCCAGCCCGAATAGTTGCCCTGGAAGGGGATGCCCTTGCCGCGGTCGAGCTCCAGGATCCAGCCGGCGACGTTGTCGAGGAAGTAGCGGTCATGGGTGACGGCGACGACGGTGCCGGAATACTCGTCCAGGAACCGCTCCAGCCAGAGCACGCTCTCGGCATCCAGATGGTTGGTCGGCTCGTCGAGCAGCAGCATGTCGGGCTTCGACAGCAGCAGCCGCGCCAAGGCCACGCGGCGGCGCTCGCCGCCCGACAGCTTCGCGACGTCCCCGTCGCCGGGCGGGCAGCGCAGCGCGTCCATGGCGATCTCGACCTCGCGGTCCAGATCCCAAAGGTTCCGGGCGTCGATCTCCTCCTGCAGCTTCCCCTGCTCCTCGATCAGGGCGTTCATCTCGTCGTCGTCCATGGGTTCGGCGAACTTCATGGAGATCTCGTTGTAGCGGTCGAGGATCGCCTGCTTCTCGGCCACCCCGTCCATGACGTTGCCGAGTACGTCCTTCGTCTCGTCCAGCTCCGGCTCCTGGTGCAGATAGCCCACCTTCAGGCCGTCGGCCGCCCAGGCCTCGCCGTTGTACTCGGTGATCTCGCCGGCCATGATCTTCAGCAGCGTCGACTTGCCGGAGCCGTTGACGCCGAGCACGCCGATCTTGGCGCCGGGCAGATAGGACAGGTGGATGTCCTTGAGCACCGTCTTGCCGCCCGGCCAGGTCTTGGTCAGACCCTGCATGGTGTAGACGTACTGATAGTTCGCCATTCGCGCTCTCGTCGTCCTTCGTCGGAAGTTTTCGGGAATTCGGAAGGCCGCGTTTTAACGGAAGGGCCGGGGCGGGGCAATCGGCGCGCTCAGCGCCGGCCGAAATCGCTGACCACCATGATCATGTCGACCGTCTCGCCGTCCGAGGACAGCGGCATGTCCAGGTTCTCGGAGCGCAGATAGCTGCGGTCGCCGGCGGGGGCGACGCCGAGGGTGCGCACCGGTCCGCGCGTCCGCATCGCGGCGGCGGGGCCGGTCGCCAGGATATCGGCGATCTCCGGCGGGTAGAGTTCGTCCCAGTACCGCCCGGTCGAGTCGCGGCCCATCATCTCGGTGACATGAGTGCCGATCAGCCGCCAGCGCAGGCGAAGACGCGGCGCATGCTTCACGTCGATCAGCAGCAGATGCCGCAACAGGAATCCCGGCATCGCCGTGGGGTCCAGATCGCGGCGCGCCGGCATCTCGCGTTCCCCGCGGGCGTTGCGCCAGGCGGCCAGACCGGCCCGGAGCGCGTCGCTGCGGATATCGTCGACAGGCGCGAGCTCCATCCGGAACCAGTTCGGGAAATGGCGGTCTGGAGCGGGAGTCATCGGATCCTCGTCATAACCTGATGGACCGGAGGTCGGTGGCGACCAGAATCTTGTCGACGCGCCGGCCGTCGTCGGAAAGCGGCATGTGGAGGTTTTCCGAGCGCAGATAGCTGCGTTCGTCAACCGGCGCCTGGCCCACGGTGCGTACGGGGCGGCGGTTGGCCAGCACCCAGCGCGGGCCGGTGGTGATGGATGTCAGCGTCCCCGCGTCGTAGATCTCGTCGAACCAGCGCCCGGTCATGTCGCGGCCCAGCATGGTCGTCACATGGGTGCCGATCAGCCGCCAGCGGAAACGCGACTCCGCCCCCTCCCCGGCGTCGACGTCGATCAGCAGGATGTGGGGCAGCAGGGCGCGCGGCGTCTCCGCCGGATCGAAGTCGCGGCGCGCCGGCATCTGCCGCGGTCCGCGCAGCGCCTCCCAGAGCCGCAGGGCCTCGGCCAGGACCGGGCTCACGACCGCCAACTCCGGGTCCAGTTCCACCCGGAAGACCGCCGGCAGCGGCATCGGTTCGGGGCCGCTCATGACTGCTGCCCGTCGGGTGCGGGGCTGTAGAAATGGCAGGCGCCCAGGATCATGTCGACGCGCTCGCCGTCGGACGACAGCGGCATGTCGACCGCCTCCACCAGCAGAAAGGAGCGTTCCTCGCTGGGCGCGCGGGCGCGCGTGAAACAGGGCCGGCGCGTCTCGATCGCAGTCCGCATGCCGCCGACGACCAGTTCCATCTCGCGTTCGTGGTAGATCTCGTCGAACCAGCGCCCGCTCGAATCCCGGCCCATGGCCGTGGTGACATGGGTGCCGAGCAGCCGCCAGCGGAAACGCGGCGACGGGGTCTGGCCGTAGGCGACGTCGACCAGCATCATGTGCGGCAGCAGCCGCCGCGGGGCCTCCACGGGATCGAAGTCCCGCCGGGACGGCATCGGCCGGTCGCCGCGCAGGCGGTCCCACAGGGCGCGCGCCTCCAGCAGCAGCGGACTCTCGACTTCGGACTCCTCGACCGCCACGATCCGGAACGCGCCGGTGCGGCTATCGATGAAACTGTTCATGCTACCCCCGGAAGGCAGACGGCCCCCTGTTCCATGAATCCGCCAAAGCGACCTCGCCGTCAATGGCGGCACGGTGGGCGGTGGGATTCCGGGGCACCATTCCGCAACCGGTCATATGGAACCGGACTGCTGATTCAATCTGGGATTGCGGATGCTGCACAACGTCATGATCATGTCGACGTCCCAGCCGTTCGCGGCGAGCGGCATGTCCACGGCCTCGATCTGGAGGAAGGAGCGTTCGTCCGCCGGCGCCCTGGCGAGCGTGCTCACGGGCCGCCTCGTCTCGATGGCCCGCATGATGCCGGCGGTGACGCCCTCGTACTCGTATTCATTGTACAACTCGTCGAACCAGCGCCCTGTCGCATCCCGGTCCATCGCCTGGGTGATATGGGTTCCGATCAACCGGTAGCGGAAACGCAGCCGGGGCGTCCACACCACATCGGCCAGCAGGATGTGCGGCAGCATTTCCGGCGGCGCCTCGACGGGATCGAAGTTCTTGCGGCCCGGCATGGCGCGCCCGCCGCGGGCGCTTTCCCACCATTCGCGGCCCTGTATGAGTATGGGGTCGGTTACGGACTCGTCGTGATCGTCGAGAATCCTGAAGTCGTCCGGTCTCTCCGCAAAGCCAGGCATGACGACAAACTTCGCCGATTTCGGATCGGACGGAAAGGACCTCGATGATGGCCGGGCGGCGCCGGGGACGCTAGGCTCGGGCGGCGCACGCGAAGGAGAGGTGCCCCATGGATCGCGACAATCTCGAAAGGCTCAGGGCGAAATACGCCGACGCCAGGGGCGGCGACATCTTCGATCCGGAACTGAGGCGGGCGGCTGAGATCGTCTTCGCCGATCCGCAGCGGCGCAAGCCGCCCTATGCGGGCATCCCGACCCTGCTGGACGCGCCGATCGCCGGCAGCCTGGACGGCCTCGACATCGCCCTCATCGGCGTCCCCATGGATCTCGGCGTCACCAACCGCCCCGGCGCACGCTTCGGCCCGCGGGCGGTGCGCGACATCGAACGGATCGGCCCCTATCACCACGTGCTGCGCCGCGCGCCCTTCGCCGAGGCGAAGGTGGCCGACACCGGCGATGTCGACTTCCGCAGCCGCTTCAGCCTGGAGATGTGCATCGAGGACATCGAGGCGCATTACCGCAAGGTCCGCGAGGCAGGCGTGCGGCCGCTCTCGGTGGGCGGCGACCACTCCATCACCTATCCGATCATGAAGGCGCTGGGGGACGGCCGGCCGCTCGGCATGGTCCATATCGACGCCCATTGCGACACCGGCGGCGAGTACGACTATTCCAAGTTCCATCACGGCGGACCGTTCCGTCAGGCGGTGCTGGCGGGCGTGCTGGACCCCGAGCGCACGATCCAGATCGGCATCCGCGGCTCCTCGGAGATCATCTGGGAATTCTCCTGCGACGCCGGCATGACCGTGCTGCACATCGAGGACGTCGCCGAGATGGGACCGGCGGCGGTGATCGAGAAGGCGCGCGAGGTGGTCGGCGGCGGCCCGGTCTATGTCAGCTTCGACGTCGACGGGCTCGATCCGGTCTACGCGCCGGGCACCGGCACGCCGGAGGTCGGCGGCCTGACCCCGCGCGAGGCCCAGGCGATCCTGCGCGGCCTGGACGGGCTCGACATCGTCGGCGGCGACGTGGTCGAGATCGCGCCGCAATACGACCCGTCCACCAATACCGCGCTGACGGGCGGCCAGATGCTGTTCGAGATCCTGACCCTGATGGCCCGGCCCGCCTGAGCGCAGGCCCGCCGGGTACCGAGGTGCGCCATTGTGCGCCAGAGTCCGGCGATCCGGATTGGGCGACACTCCGTACCGGGTCACGCGAGGGGCGGCGGCCCGCGCCACCGACCGGGAGGGAATTCATGTCGAGCGAGAACCTGCACGCACCGCGCGAGCGCCTGTCGAAAGAGACCCTGCACATGCACCACGCCATCGTCTCCCTGATGGAGGAGATGGAGGCGGTCGACTGGTACCGCCAGCGCGCCGACGATTGCGAGGACGAGGCGCTTAAGGAGATCCTGCTCCACAACATGCGCGAGGAGATGGAGCACGCCGCCATGGTCATCGAGTGGATCCGCCGCAACTCCAAGGATTTCGACGCCCATCTGCGGGAATTCCTGTTCAAGGACGGCGAAATCTCGGATCACTGAACCGGTCATGGCCGAAACCGCCGTCCAGCGCGCCTACGCGGTCCTGACGTCGGAGGACGAGGGCCGGGTCTGCCGCGACATCCCCGAAAGCGCCTGCAACGCGCAGCCCGAGAACTTCATGCGCCACGTCATCAGCCTGGCGGCGACCAAGCTGGGCGACGGGCTGATCGATCCGAAGCTGGTGCTGGCCTGGCTGATGGGCGCGCTGGGTGCGCCGGTCTATCTGATCGGCTTCCTGGTGCCGATCCGGGAGGCGGGCGCCCTGCTGCCGCAGCTGTTCGTTTCGGCGAAAATCCGGTCCCTGCCGCAACGCAAGTGGGTCTGGGCCGGCGGCTCGCTGGTCCAGGGCGGCGCGGTGATCGGCATCGGCCTGGCGGCGCTGACGCTGGAGGGCGCTGCCGCGGGCTGGGCCATCGTCGGCCTGCTCACGGTCTTCGCCCTCGCCCGCAGCGCCTGCTCGGTGAGCTACAAGGACGTGCTGGGCAAGACGGTCTCCAAGTCGACGCGCGGCACCGCAACCGGCACGGCCGGCAGCCTCGCCTCCGCCGGGGTGCTGGCCTTCGGGCTGCTGCTGGGCGCGGGCATACTGCCGAAGACGGCCGAGATCATCGCCGTGGTGCTTTTCGTCGCCGGCGGGCTGTGGATCGCCGCCGCCGGCGTCTTCACGACCCTGAAGGAAGAGCCCGGGGCGACCGAGGGCGGCGGCAATCCCTTCCGGGTGGCGATCGAGCAGTTCGGCCTGCTGCGCACGGACGGGCAGCTGGTGCGATTCATCGTCGTCCGGGCGCTGCTGATCGCCACGGCGCTGGCGCCGCCCTATCTGCTGGCGCTGGCCGGTGCGGCCGAGGAATCCGGCGGCCTGGGCGGCCTCGGCCTGTTCCTGATCGCCTCCTCGGCCGCGGCGATCCTGGGTGGCTATGTCTGGGGCCGCGCCTCGGACCGCTCCAGCCGCAAGGTGCTGATCGCCGCCGGACTGCTGGCGGCCCTGGCCTTCGTGCTCGCGGTGCTCCTCGACCGCACCGGCGGGGAGATCGACAAGTCCGGCTGGGTGCTGCCGGCGCTGCTGTTCGTGCTGCAGCTCGCCTATCAGGGCGTGCGGCTGGCGCGGGCGACGCATCTGACCGACATGGCCGGCCGCGACAGCCGCGCGGCCTACACGGCTCTCTCCAATACCATCATCGGCGTGCTATTGCTGGCGGGCGCGGGCGTCGGCTTCCTCGCCTCGGCCTTTGGCGAGGCGGCGGTGCTGGCCCTGTTCGCGGCAATGTGCGTCGCGGCCTCGGTGGTCGCGATCGGCCTTGAGGAGGTGCAACACGATGAGGGCGAATGATCTGGCGAAATGGGGCGCCGCGGCGGCGCTTCTGGCGCTCGTGGCGGCCTGCGAACCCGAGGTCGGCAGCGACGAATGGTGCGCCGGAATGGAGGAGAAGCCGAAGGGCGAGTGGACGCTCAACGAAACCGCCGAGTTCACGAAGAACTGCATCATCAAGATGCCGAAGGAATGACGGCGGCGTCCGGCCGGAGCCGTTGACCGCGGCGCCGGCACACTGCAAGGCGCCACGGGCGCGCCTTGGCGAATCCGCGCGGGAACCCAATTGGAGTCCGATGTCTCTTCTGTCACGCATCGCCGCCCTTCTGACGGGCCTTCTGCTGCTCGCCGCCTGCGCCGAACAGGGCGCCGGCGACGGCCGCGGCGGCGGATCCGAAGCTGCGCTGCCGCCGCTGCTCAACGTGCAGGAGAGCGGCCGCCGCGCGCACCCGCTGATCGGCCGCATCTGGATTCCCGGCGAAGGCCGGGAGGCCAGCGAGGCGGAGCTGGCGCGCCATATCGCCGGCACGCGCTTCGTGCTGATCGGTGAGAAGCACGACAATCCCGATCACCACCGCCTGCAGGCCGGCATCCTGGCCGAGCTGGTGCGCGCCGACCGGCGGCCCGCCGTGGTCTGGGAGATGATCGACTTCACCCGGGAAGACGCGCTGCAGGCCTATCTGGCCCGCCCCGGCGCCGACGCCGCCGGCCTGGGCGACGCCGTCGGCTGGGCGGAATCGGGCTGGCCCGAATGGGAAACCTACCGCCCCATCGCGGAGGTGGCGATGGCCGCCGGCCTGCCGCAGCACGCCGCCAACTTCGACCGCGCCACCGTGGGCCGGCTGATGCGCGACGGGCTGTCGGCCCTGACCGACCCCGTGACCGCACGGCTGCTGCGCCTCGCGCCCTGGAGCCAGCGCGAGGAGACCGCGCTCAACCTCGATCTGGTGGAGGGCCATTGCGGTGTCATGCCCGAACGCATGCTGGCGCCGATGAACCGCATCCAGCGCAGCCGTGACGCCGCCATGGCCGCCGCGCTGCTGCAGGCCGACGCCGGCGACGGCGCGGTGCTGATCGCCGGCAACGGCCATGTCCGCGCCGACCGGGGCGTGCCGATCTATCTCGGCACCAACCCGGACGCGGTGAGCATCGGCCTGATCGAGGCCGTCCCCGGCGAGACCGCGGCCGCCGCCTATGTCGACAACGCCCGCCAGTTCGACTTCGTGATCTTCACCGCCCTGACCCCCAGCCCCGACCGCTGCGCCGGCTTCAGTTTCGGGAAGAAGAAGTAGCGGAGCGCGGACAATCCCGCGCCGCGCGATTTCAGGATCACCCCCTCCCGGCCCGCCGGGGCGGGCCACCCTCCCCCTTCGGGAAGGGGGAGGGTCGGGGTGGGGATGCGTCCGCATGTAGCGGCTTGGCCCACTTCTCGATGTCATGCCCGCCGCCTTCGGCGCGCGGGCATCCGGCCACGGCAGAACGCCGGAGTCCGGCATCGCCCGATCCCCGAGCGCCCCTCCGGCTCGTCGGGGATGACAGAACGGCTTGCGCGCGCCCAGCTGCGCAGCGCCGGCCAGCCGGGCCATCCCCGGCGCGCCACCGGGTCAGCCGATGGCTTCCCGCTTGACCTTGATGCCAGCCTTCTCGCGGTCCCAGGTGTCGGCGGTGATGCCGTCTTCCTTCAGCTTCACCTTCTGCACCTTCTGGGTCGGCGTCTTGGGCAGGTCGTCGACCACGCGGATGAAGCGCGGCAGCATGAAGTGCGCCATACGCGGCTCCAGAAAGCGGAACAGTGCCTCGGCGTCGATGGTCTGGCCGGGCGACGGCGCGACCACGACCATGACCTCGTCCTCGTTGAATTCGCTGGGCACGGGGATCGCCGCGGCCTCGCGCACGGCGGCGAACTGGGTGACCTCCGATTCCACCTCGAAGGACGAGATGTTCTCGCCGCGGCGGCGGATCGCGTCCTTGATGCGGTCGACGAAGAAGAAGTTGCCCTGCTCGTCGTAGCGGAACGCGTCGCCGGTATGGAACCAGCCGTTCCGCCAGGCCTTCGCCGTCGCCTCCGGGTTCTTGTAGTAGCCCGCGTTCATCGCCCAGGGCCGGTCGGTGCGCACGATCAGCTCGCCGACGACGCCGGGCGGCACCTCGCAATCATTGTCGTCGACCACACGCACCTCGACGCCCTCGCGGGACCTGCCGCAGGTGCCCAGCGCCGGCGGATTGGCTTCGGAGACGATGGGGGACGAGATCTCGGTCATGTTGAAGCCGGTGTACATGTCGACGCCGTAGCGCTTGCCCAGCGCCAGCGAGTCCTCGTTCCACGGGATCGTCACGATGGACCGCATCGGGTGATCGCGGTCGCGGTTCGATGGCGGCAGCTTGAGCAGGAACGGGGTCATGGCGCCCACCAGGCAGGTGGCGGTGACCTCGTGGCGGCGCACCGTCTCCCAGAAGCCGTCGGTGCGGAAACCTTCCTCGATCAGCACCGAGCCGCCGTGATGGAGCATGACATAGACGAAGATGGTGCCGCCGACATGGAACAGCGGCAGGTTGACCAGCACCCGGTCCTCGGCGTTCAGGAAATGATAGCTCTCGCAGGACATGGCGTAGGCCTGCAGATAGGGCGAGAGCACCGCCTTCGACGGCCCCGTCGTGCCGGAGGTGAAGATGATGTACTGGCTCTCCCAGGGCGTCACCGGCTCCTCGGCCTCCGCCTCCTCCCCGGGCTGCAGGGCCTCGGCCGGATGCGCCGTCAGGCCGTCGATGGCCGCCGCTTCGCCGCCGACGACGATGGCGTCGGTGAGCCGCGCCCGGTCGATGTCGGCGAGCCGGCCCATGAGCTGGCTGTGGACGACGATCAGCCGGGCGTCGGAGAGCGCCACGACATGCTCCAGCAGGCCGCCGCGATAGCTGGTGTTCACCGGGACATAGACCGCGCCCAGCATGTTCAGCCCGAACCAGGTGAGCAGCGCCTCCCGCCCGTTGGGCAGCCAGGAGAGCACGTGATCGCCGCGCCCGACGCCCAGCGCCCGGAAGCCGGCGGCGGCGCGGCGCGCCCTGGACAACATCTCGGCATAGGTCCACTCCTCGCCGTCCTCGAAGACCGCGTAGACCTTCTCGGGCTGGCGGGCCGCCTGCTTCTTCAGCATCTCCGGCACGACGCAGTCCTCGAAGGCCGGTATGCGTGGATCATGCACCTGCATGGATCGTCCCTCCCCGGAGATCGTTGAAACCCGAGCGTTGCAGCTTTCGCCACGCTTGCCAATGGGGCGGCGGTGACCGGCGGGCCCCGCCCGAATGACCGCTCTGTGATGTCGGCCACGCCCTATTGCCGTTGGCCTTCCTGGCCGCATTGCGCTTCAATGCCGCCGGGGAAGGGTGATCCGGCACAGCCCGCGAGGGAGGACATCATGATGCGGCTTCTGACGATCTGCCTGCTGGCCGGGGCGCTTGCCACGCCCGCCGCCATGGCGGCCGACTACGTGGCGACGGTGAAGACCGTCGAGGGCAGGGTCGAGGTGGAGCGCGGCGGCGACCGCCTGCCGGCGGCCCCGGGCTTCCGCATTGCCGAGAAAGACGTCGTCCACACCGGTCCCGAGGCCACGGCGGGCCTCACCTTCACCGACAATTCGCTGATCGCGCTGGGCCCGTCGAGCAGCTTCGCGGTCGCCGGTTACAGCTTCAACCCCACCACCAATGAAGGCGCGTTCCGCAGCCGGCTGGAGCGCGGGTCGCTGTCGGCGCGGTCGGGCCGGCTGGCCAAGCGCGGGCGCGACCAGATGCTGGTGGAGACGCCGCACACGGTGCTGGCGGTGCGCGGCACGCGCTTCCTGATGCGCGTTGCGGACTGAGGCGGCGGAAGACATGACCATGCACAGAACAGTCATCGCCTTGGCCGCGGCATTGCTGCTGGCCGCCTGCGCCACCGAGGACGAGATCGTCCTGCTGGCCGACGACGACGGCAGCGTCGGCCAGATCGCCGTCAATCCCGGCGGCGAGGAAGTCGTCATCGCCGACGCCTTCCAGCGCGCCCGCGTCGCGAAGGGCGGACAGGCGACGGTGGACCGGACCGACGCCGCCGCGGTCGACCGCGACTACCGGGCTGCGATCGGCGCCATGCCCCGGGCGCCGAAGCAATTCACGCTGCGCTACGAATTCGGCTCCGACGTGCTGGACGCGGATTCGCTGGCGCTGATCCCCCGGATCGCCGCGGCCATCGAGGAACACGCGCCGGCCGACGTGGTGATCGTCGGCCACACCGACACGGTGGGCGAGGACGACTACAACGACGCGCTCTCGCTCCGCCGCGCCGAAGCGGTGCGGGATCAACTCGTCGCCGCCGGCCTGGAGGCCGGCCGCATCGAGATCTGGGGCCGCGGCGAGCGCGAGCCGCTGGAGCCCGGAGAGGACCGCCGCTCCGAACTCAACCGCCGCGCCGAGGTCATCGTCCGCTAGAACAATCCTCGGGGAGGTTGAATCGCCAGTGGAGCTTCGGTGTCATGCCCGCCCCCGTGCGGGCATCCGGTCAAGACCATCGACTTGCGGCGAAGCCGCTCCGGACCCCCGCACAGAGGCGGGGGTGACGCGCCGAGTGAGGGGCCGCTCAATCAAACAGCGCAACCCCCCAGGAAACGAAATTGTCTTCACCGTTTCTTAGCGGGGCGCGGGCTATGGGATTCGACTCCTGGACCCCGAGGCCGGCGTGATCGAACTGGATATCGGCACAATTCAGGTGGTGGCCTTCGCGACCAATCTGGCGACGGCCTACTTCCTGTGGATGCAGCGGCGGCCGCCCGTGCGGTCGGCGGCCATCGCCGCGCGCCTGTGGTCCCTGGGCTTCACGGCGGTCGCCTTCGGCTCCCTGCTGGTGGCGCTGCGCGAGGTCATTCCGGGCTTCGTCTCGGTCGTCGTGAGCGACATGCTGATCGTCGGCGGTTTCGCCACCGCCATCCTCGGCACCCGCGCCTTCCTGTCGCGTCCGGTCACGATCTGGCCGCTGCTGGCGATCGTCGCCGCGGTTGGCCTCGGCGTCGGGTGGTTCTATCTGGGCGATCCGGACGCCCGCATGCGCCTCGCAGTCACCATGTCCGCCGGCGCCGCCCTCTGCTTCTGGCTGGTCGTCTCGCTCCGTCCCTGGAAATCGCGGCGCCAGATCGGCAATGGCAGCCGCATTCCCGCCGCCGGCATCTCCGGCGTCTTCGGAATCGTGCTGACGGTGGTGACGGTCGAGGTCGTCAGCGGCCACCAGTTCGACGAGATTCTCAATCTCTCCGGCCCGGTGGCAACGACTGTCGCGGGTCTCGAGGTCGTTTCCCTGTTCTACGCCCTGTGGGCGCTGAGCCTGCTGACGGGGCGCATGTCGGTCACGCTCCGCGCCGAGGTGCGGCGCCGCGACCGCCTGATCTCGTTGCTGGCGCACGACCTGAAGACGCCCTTCAACAGCCTGGTCGGCGGCACCGAGGCGATGCGCCACCTGGCCCGCATGGGACGGACCGAAAGCGCGCTCGAGATGGCCGACGACATCCACGTCGCCGCCCGCCAGGCCCATGACCTGGTCGACAGCCTGCTGGCCTGGACGCAGAGCCAGCCGCGCGACCTGGAGCGCGAACCCGTGGCGCTGGACGCCGCGGTCGCCGCCGCCCATGCGCCACTGGCCAGCGCCTTCGAGGCCAAGGGCGTGAATTTCGAATCCCCCGGCGGCCGCAGCGACATCGTCGTGCTGGCCCATCCGCTGGGCGTCGAGACCATCGTCCGCAACCTGCTGGCCAATGCGCTGAAGTTCACCCGCGCCGGCGGCACGGTCGGCGTCGATATCGGCCGCAGCGGCGGTCAGGCGCGGCTGGTGATCCGCGACGACGGCGTCGGCATGGCCGGGACCACGCTGGAGAAGGTCAACGCGCCGGATATCCGCTATTCCAGCTCCGGCACCTCGGGCGAGAAGGGCACGGGACTCGGCCTCACCTTCTGCCGCGACCTGGTCGCCTCCTACCGGGGGACCATGACCATCGAGAGCGCGCCCGGCGCCGGCACGTCGGTGACCGTCACCCTGCCGCTGGCCGAGCAGCCGGCGCCTGCCGGACAGCCGCTGGCGTCCGGCGGCGGCGTCGCCGCCGAGGCGGGGGCCGGTCAGTCGCGCCGGTTCTGACGGTTCTCGATCAGGTCTTCGACCACCGCCGGATCGGCCAGCGTCGAGGTGTCCCCCAGGCTGCCGTAATCGTCCTCGGCGATCTTGCGCAGGATGCGGCGCATGATCTTGCCCGAGCGCGTCTTGGGCAGACCCGGCGCCCACTGGATCAGGTCCGGCGAGGCGATCGGGCCGATCTCCTTGCGGACCCACTGCACCAGCTCGCGGCGCAGGTCGTCGCCGGGCGACTCGCCGGCCATCAGCGTGACATAGGCGTAGATGCCCTGACCCTTGAGGTCGTGAGGATAGCCCACCACCGCGGCTTCCGAGACCTTGTCGTGGGCGACCAGGGCGCTCTCCACCTCGGCGGTGCCCATGCGGTGGCCGGAGACGTTGATCACGTCGTCGACGCGGCCGGTGATCCAGAAATAGCCGTCCTCGTCGCGCCGCGCCCCGTCGCCGGTGAAATAGCGCCCCGGATAGGTCGAGAAATAGGTCTGCACGAAGCGCTCGTGGTCGCCGTAGACCGTGCGCATCTGGCCGGGCCAGCTCTCGGTGATGCACAGATTGCCGCTGACCGCGCCGTCGAGCTCCTTGCCGAACTCGTCGACCAGGATCGGCCTGATGCCGAAGAAGGGCCGCGTCGCCGAACCGGGCTTGAGATCGGTGGCGCCCGGCAGCGGGCTGATCAGGATGCCGCCGGTCTCGGTCTGCCACCAGGTGTCGACGATCGGGCAGCGGCCCTCGCCCACGACGTCGTGGTACCAGTTCCAGGCCTCCGGATTGATCGGCTCGCCGACCGTGCCCAGCAGCCTGAGCGACTTGCGCGAAGTCTTCTTCACCGGATCGGGCCCGGCGCCCATCAGGGCGCGGATCGCCGTCGGTGCGGTGTAGAAGATCTGCACGTTGTGCTTGTCGCAGACCTGCCAGAAGCGGGAGACGTCCGGGTAGTTCGGCACGCCCTCGAACATCAGCGTGGTCGCCCCGTTGGCCAGCGGGCCGTAGAGGATGTAGCTGTGCCCCGTCACCCAGCCAACGTCCGCGGTGCACCAGTAGATGTCGCCCGGGCGGTAGTCGAAGACGTATTCATGCGTCATCGAGGTGTAGACCATGTAGCCGCCGGTCGTGTGCATGACGCCCTTCGGCTTGCCGGTCGAACCGGAGGTATAGAGGATGAACAGCGGATCCTCGGCGTTCATCTCCTCGGCCGGGCAGTCGTCGGACTGGCCCTCGACCAGTTCATGGTACCAGACGTCGCGGCCGTCCTTCCAGCCGACATCGCCGCCGGTATGGCGCACGACGACGACATGTTCGACGCCGGGACATTCGGCCAGCGCGGCGTCGGTGTTGGCCTTCAGCGGAATCCGCCGGCCGCCGCGCACGCCCTCGTCGGCGGTGATCACGCAGTTGCTTTCGCAGTCCTGGATGCGCCCGGCCAGCGAGTCCGGCGAGAAGCCGCCGAAGACCACCGAATGGATCGCGCCGATGCGGGCGCAGGCCAGCATGGCCACCGCCGCCTCGATGATCATCGGCATGTAGATCGTCACCCGGTCGCCCTTGCTGACGCCCAGCGCCTTCAGCCCGTTGGCCAGACGGCCGACCCGCGCGTACAGGTCGCGGTAGGTGACGGTCTCGTCGGTGTCGGGCTCGTCCCCCTCCCAGATGATCGCCGGCTGGTCGCCCTTGTCGGCCAGGTGCCGGTCGAGGCAGTTGTAGGCGGCGTTCAGCGTGCCGTCCTCGTACCAGCGGATGTGCAGATCGTCGGCGTCGTAGGAGACGTCGCGGATCTTCGTGTAGTCCCGGAACCAGGTGATGCGGCGTCCCTGTTCGCCCCAGAAGGTCTCCGGATCCTCGATCGAGGCGCGGTACATCTCCTGGTACTTGTCGTTGTCGATCTTGGCCGTCCTGGCCCACTCGTCGGGGACGGGGTGCAGGTCTGCGCTCATGGATCGGGCCTCCCTCGGGCTGTCTTGTTCTGCTTGCGCCGGTTTTCCCGCCGCGCCTGCCACAATGTAAGGCGGCACGGTGCCGCAAGGTCAATGCTCAGGTCCGCCAGAACCGCCGGGTGAACAGCACCAGCACCGTGAACAGCTCCAGCCGGCCGAGCAGCATGCCCGCCGACAGCAGCCACTTCGCCGAATCGGGCAGCGGCTTGAACGTGCCCGCCGGGCCGATGATGTCGCCCAGGCCGGGGCCGACATTGGAGATCGCCGTCGCCGCCCCCGACAGCGCCGTGGTCATGTCCAGGCCCGTCAGGGTCAGCAGGAAGGCGAGCACGCCGAAGACCATGGCGAACAGGAAGAAAAAGCTCATCACCGCGTCGATGACGTGGGTCTCCAGGGGCCGGCCGTTGAAGCGCGGCACCATCACCGCATTGGGCTGGATGAGCTGATGGATCTGCACCCGGGCGCTTTCGAACATCACCCGGAAACGGAAGATCTTGATGCCGCAGGACGTCGAGCCGGCGCAGCCGCCGATGAAGGTGTAGAAGAAGAACAGCACGATCACGGCCCGGCCCCAGCCGCCATAGTCGTCGCTGGCATAGCCCGTGCCGGTGATGATGGAGATCGTGTTGAAGGCGCTCAGCCGCACCGCCTCGAGCTCCCCCCCGGCCAGGCCGCGGACGCCGGAGAGCAGCAGCACCAGCGCCGTCGCCCCGGCGATCGTGGCCAGGAACCAGCGCACCTGGGTATCGCGCCAGAACGCCGCCGGCCGGCCGCGGACGGCCTGGAGATAGAGAATGAAGGGCAGCGAGCCGGCAATCATGAACAGGATGATGATCCATTCCGCGGCGGCGTTGGCGAAGCCCCCGACGGAGCTGTCGGAGGTCGAGAAACCGCCCGTGGCGACCGTGGTCATGGCGTGGGCGATGGCGTCGAAGGCGCTCAGCCCGGCGAACCACAGCGCCCCGGCGCAGGCAATGCTCAGGATCAGGTAGGCGACGGCCGTGGCGGCGGCGATCTGCGCCGCGCGCGGCAGGGCCTTGTCGGACTGTTCGGAGCTTTCCATGCGAAAGAGCTGCATGCCGCCGACCCGGAGCAGCGGCAGCACGGCGATGGCGGTGACGATGATGCCGACGCCGCCCAGCCATTGCAGGATGGCGCGCCAGATCAGGATGCCCGGCGGCGCCCGGTCCAGGCCGACGATCACCGTCGAACCCGTCGTGGTCAGGCCCGACATCGCTTCGAAGAAGGCGTCGGTGTAGGACAGCTTCAGCTCGCACAGCAGGAAGGGCAGCGCCGCGAAGGCCGGCAGCACGAGCCAGACGCTGGTGGTCAGGATGAACGCCTGGCGCATGTCGAGCTGCAGGCCCCGGCTGAAGGTCGCCGTCACCACCGCGCCGCCGGCGAAGACGGTCACCGCGGCCGAAGACAGGAACACCAGATAGTCCCTGTGGCCGTAGGCTAGGTCCACCAGCATGGGCGCCAGCATGGCGAGGCCCAGCAGGACGACCAGCACGCCGTTGATCAGCAGGACCCCCCGCGCGCCCTCCATGACCGGCCCTAGTTCACGGCCCGGTCGCCGCCCGGCAGATCCAGGGAGAAGGCCGGAATCTCGACCAGGAAGCGCTCGCCCTTCCCGTTCACCATCTCGTAGTGGCCGACCATGATTCCGCTCGGCGTCGGCAGGGGACAGCCGCTGGCATAGGTGTGACGCTGGCCGGGCTGCAGGACCGGCTGCTCGCCCACGACGCCGGGGCCTTCCACGATCTCGACGCGGCCGTGTCCGTCGGTGATGCGCCAGTGGCGGTTGAGAAGCTGCACGGTCTCGCCGCCGCCGTTCTCGATGGTGACCTCGTAGGCCCAGACGTGACGGCCGCTCTCGGGGTCGGACTGGCGCGGCAGATAGGCCGGCTTGACGCGCACGGTCACGCCGCGGGTCTCGGCGACGTAACGGCCCTGGCTGTCGAATGTCGGGTCACTGGCCATGCCCGCTATTGAGCATGATTCCGGGGGAACTTGCCAGCCCGTGACCGCTCCCCTCAGGCGGCGCCATGAACGAAGACCGGCGCCTCGAGCGGGCCCGGGCCGGGGACGCCGCTCATGCGCGCGAGCAAGAGCCGCCGCCCAGCACGCAGAACCTGGCGCAATGGGGGTGGTTCAGCTTTACTTCGGCGCGGGCCTCGGCCAGGGTCCGGCCCATCTCCAGGCCGGTCTCGTAGGGCAGCAGGGTGCACGGTGCCACGGTCGCCGAGGGCGCGCCCTTGCGGTGGATGACCATGCGCGAGCTGGCGCACATCATGGACGAGGGCTGCACGTCCAGTATGCCCCAGCAGGCGGTGGTGATCTCCGGCACGTCGGCGGCGGCGTCCATCTCCGGGAACAGCACCAGCCGTTCCGGGTCGCCGGCGTCGAGGCCGATGCCGCGGGCCGCGAGAAAGCGTCCGAATCCTTCGCGCAGACTGTCCTCGGACTCCTTCCAGAATGTCCGGCCGGCGATCGAAAGGCGGAAGCCGTTCGCCGCCAGCCAGTCGAGGCCCGGCAGCATCCGCTCCCATGCCCCGGCCCCGCGCTCCAGATCGTGCAGTTCGCGCGAATAATGGTCGATCGAGACCCGGACATGCAGCCGCTCGCCGAAGCGTTCGCGGAGCGCCAGAAGTTCGCCGGCGCGCTTCATCATCGGCCGCATGGCGTTGGTCAGCACCAGCGCCCGGTAGCCGCGGTCCAGCGCCGATTCGAGCATCGCCATGAAGTCCGGGTTCATGAACGGCTCGCCGCCCGTGAAGCCGATCTCGACGGCGCGGAAATCGCGGTCCAGCTCGTCCAGGAACCGCTCCGCCTCCGCCAGCGGGAGGTATTGCAGCCGGTCGTTGGTGGGGCTGCTCTCGATGTAGCAGTTGACGCATTCGAGATTGCAGAGCGTGCCGGTGTTGAACCAGAGCGTCTGCAGCTCCTCCAGCGCCACCGAGGCGCGGGCCGAACCGTCGGCGGTAACATCGGGATCGCGGAACTTGGCCGGGTCCAGCCCGGGCGCCTTCTGATGGATGGCGGCGTCGGTCATGTTGTCTCCCGTTCGGCGGCGTCTTCCGTTGAAGTCCGGAAGCTTGGCTGCGCCGGCGCGGCTGTCAACTTGCAGCCCCGCCGATTCACGCAGCGGTGAAGCGGCGTTATGAGGGCGCCGGCGCCGCCCGACCCCCTCCCGGCGCGTGCCGCGCCGACCTCCCCCTGATCCCAGGGGGAGGCAATGATCTCACAGTTCGCCGGTTCGTTCCCCCTCTCCCTCGTGAGGGGGAGGGCCGGGGAGGGGGTGAAAGACGAGGGCCGCGGAATCGGCGCTTGCCGGACGGGCGGGGCGGTGGCAAAGGCGGCGCATGACCGCCACCCCCGCCTTCACCGCCGAGGACGCCCGCCGCCGGCGTCTCGCCATCCTGGCCATGATCGGCGCCAGCGCGCTGATCGCGGTGACCTCCCTGATCGCCAAGGCGCTGGGCCTGGGCGCAGAGGGGACCGGGCTGCACCCCTTCCAGGTCAGCGCCGCGCGCTTCGTCTTCGGCTTCGTGACGGTGGCCGGCTTCGCGCTCTGGCTCAGGCCGGACTTCCGCGGCGCGGCCTGGCCGGTTCATGCCGGGCGGACGGCGGCCGGCTGGCTCGGCGCGACCTGCCTGTTCGCCGCCGCCGCGCGCATGCCGCTGGCCGACGCCACGGCGATCAGCTTTCTCAGCCCCGTGGTCACCATGGGACTGGCGATCCTGTTCCTGGGCGAGCGCGTCGGACCCTGGCGCTGGCTGGCGGTGGCCGTGGCGCTGACCGGCGCGCTGGTGCTGATCCGGCCGGGCACGGCGGCCTATCAGCCGGCGGCGGCGATCGCCCTGGGGGCGGCGGTATTCATGGGCCTCGAGGCGATCATGATCAAACGCCTCTCCGACCGGGAGCCGCCGATCCGCATTCTGCTGATCAACAACTGTCTCGGCGCCTGCATCGCCGGCACGGCCGCCGCCTTCGTCTGGCGCGCGCCGACGCCGGAGCAATGGCCACTGCTGGTGCTGATCGGCGTCGCCATGGTGGGGGCGCAGAGCCTGTTCATCCAGGCCATGAAGCGCGGCGCGGCCAGCCACGTGATCCCGGCCTTCTACTCGACGCTTGTCTTCGCCAGCCTCTACGACTTCGCCGTCTTCGGCGACGTCCCCGACGCGCTGGCCGTCGCCGGCGCGGCGCTCATCGTCGCCGGCGTGGTGCTCTTGCTGTTGAGACAGCAGGCCAGGAAGTGAACGAGGGCGCGCGGGGGATGGCGGGGCCGGCCCGCGCGCCTTCTGGCTGCTTCTTTGGGCCGCCCCCCTGATTCCAGGGGGAGGATGATTTCACCGAGATTGCTCGCCCCCACTCGCGGGGGAGAAGGGATCGGCGTGGCGCCGGCGGCGCCAACCAACCGCTTGCCAGCCGGGCCGGGCGGGTCTAGGAATCGGGACCATGCGGGTGTAGCTCAGTGGTAGAGCTTCAGCTTCCCAAGCTGAGAGTCGTGGGTTCGATTCCCATCACCCGCTCCAGAATTCCGCGAGGTCGCGCCATGACCGATGCCGGCACGGCGGAAACCGTCCCCCTCCGCCTGCAATCGACCGTCACCTGTCCGGCCTGCGGCGCGCGGGCGACCGAGACCATGCCCGAGGACGCCTGCATCTGGTTCCGGGAATGCCCGGCCTGCGGCGATCTCCACCGGCCGAAGCCGGGCGACTGCTGCGTCTATTGCAGCCATGGCGACACGCCCTGCCCGCCCGTTCAGTTGGGGAACGGCTGCTGCGCGTCCAGCACCCGCTGACAGACCGCCGCCGTCGGCCCGTCGAAGCAGCAGAAGATGACGTGCGCCGGCCGCGCCCGCACCGTCAGCACGACCTCCACGGCGATTTCGGTCGCCTGTTCCAGCGGATAGCCGTAGACGCCCGTCGAGATGGCGGGAAAGGCAATGGAGGCGAGGCCGTGTTCCGTGGCCAGCGCCAGGCTGTTGCGGTAGCAGGCGGCGAGCAGGCCGGGCTCCCCGGCCGCCCCGCCACGCCAGACCGGCCCGACGGTGTGGATGACGTGGCGCGCGGGCAGGCCATAGCCCTTCGTGATCCGCGCCTCCCCCGTGGGACAGCCGCCCAGCGCGCGGCATTCCTCGAGCAGCTCCGGCCCCGCCGCGCGGTGGATCGCGCCGTCGACCCCGCCACCGCCCAGCAGGCTCTCGTTGGCGGCGTTGACGATGGCGTCGACCGACAGCGCCGTGATGTCCCCGGTGACGACTTCGGTCTGCATCCCGCGCGGCGCCCTCAGACGCCCTCTTCGTCCGGGTGCATCAGCCGGTGCAGCGGGGCGATGAAATAGCGGACATAGGCGTCGTCCACATTGGCCTGGCTGCGCCCGCGCCAGGCCTTCAGCGCCGCGTCGTAGGTGGCGAAGACGCCGACCACGTCGGTCTTGTCGGGCTCCGCCAGCACGTTCTCGCGCGGATCGACCAGCGCGCCGCCGAAGACCAGATAGAGATCCTGCCTGCTCATGTCGCCGCTCCCTCGTTGACGCCGGGTTCATCCGCCATTCAGCCGCGAGGCTTAGCGGATCGGGGCCGTGACCGTACAGGGGCAAGTTGCGCCGCGCACTACCCGGATACGGTCATTGGACACATATCAGTGCCGAGAATGGCAAGGAAACGGAGAGAACGACAATGAAAACGGCCATCCGCACCATGTTCCTGAGTACGGCCATCGCCATGATGGCCGTGCCCATGATCGCCGCGCCGGCCATGGCGCAGCCGGGCCACTGCCCGCCCGGCCTGGCCAAGAAGAACAACGGCTGCATGCCGCCGGGCCTCGCCAAGAAGCGCTACGCGATCGGCGAGCGCCTGCCCGACGGCGTGCGCTACGTGCCGGTCTACGACCATGGCCGCTACGGCCTGCGCGATCCGGCCGAGGGCCTGATCTACGCCCGGGTCGACGGCGACCTGCTGCTGATCGCCGAAGCGACCAAGCGCGTCATCGACGCCGTGGTGGCCGTGGATGCGGCGACGCGCGGCGCGGGCGACCGGGATTGAGGCGCCGCGCCGTCCCGCTGTGACCGTCCGAATCCGGGCGGTGACAGAGCTGGGGCAAGTGGCGGCGGGGGGTTCCCGCCGCCGGCCGCAGGGGTCAGATTAGGAACAACGGGACGCGAAACGGCGTCGCAACCAGGGAGACCGACAATGAAGACCGCGATCCGGACAAGGCTTGCCAGCACCGCCCTGCTGATGATTGTCGCCGCGGCCGGCGGCCTCGTTTCCCATCTCGCCGGCCACGGTCACCCTGCAGCAGGCCACGGCTGAGGCAGCAGGGGCGAAAGTCAGGCCGGCACAAGAACAACAACAGGATCCGGCCGAACCCACTGGGCCGCAACGTACAAGAGCAACAACAAGCGAAGCTCGGCCCACCCGATCCCGGCGGCAACCCCGCCGGGATTTTTTTCGTTCCGCCGCCTGGATCCGGGCGGCGCGCGCCTTGCGGCTACTCGACCACCTTCCAGCGCTTGGTGTCGAAGACCCGGAGCACCGTGGCGAGGTCGTGGCCGCGCTTCAGCACCCGGCCGTCGCGGCCCACCACCTGGAACATGCCCTGGCGGCGCGCCAGTTTCGGGCGCTTGACGATGCGGTAGAGCGGCGCTTCCGAACTGCGCTGGTAGACGGCGAAGACGCAGACGTCGCGGTCATGGCCGATGGCGTAGTCGCGCCAGTCGCCGCTGGCGACCATCTGGCCGTAGAGGTCGAGGATGAGGCCGAGTTCCCGTCGGTCGAAGAAGACGTCCATCCTGGCGCCCGGCGCGGCGGCCTGTCCCCGCCGGGCGCCGGAACTGTAGTCATCCAGACTGACCACCTCGCCCATGTCGCACCTCCGTCGCTGTGTGACGGAATGATGGCATGCTCATCCGCGCGATGAAAGGATGGAGGGCAACGGCGGTCTTGGTGCACGCGGCGATGCGGGTGCGCGGCACCAGTCATGCCGGCGTCCCGCAAATTCATGTAGTCTCGAATAATGTTGTTCTTCATGGACCTTGTGATCTGGCTTTTCGTGCTGGGCGGCGTAATCGGCGCCGCCGTGATCGCCGGCCACGGAAATCGGTTTGTAATCTGGAACAACATGTGGACGCCGGCTTCGATGGACCGGTTCCTGCGCGAGGAGATCGAAGACGCAACGGTTTCGCCAGAACGCGCGGCCTGGGAACGAGAACGAAATCAACGGCATGCCCGCACCCGCTTGGTGACGAGCGTCTACCTGATCATCCATTTCATCGCCAGTTTCGGGCTTCTGGCGTGGCGCTACGGTTGAATCCCGGCGCCGCCCCCTGGCCGGCCCGACCATCCCCGGCCCAACCTCAGGGGCGGTTTCAGAGTCGCTTCTGCTGGAAGAACCGGCGCAGCAGTTCCGCGGCGCGGGCCTCGTCGATGCCGGGATAGACTTCCGGCGCATGGTGGCAGGTGGGCTGCTGGAAGAAGCGCACGCCGTTCTCCACCGCGCCGCCCTTCCCGTCCGCGGCGCCGTAATAGAGCCGGCGGATGCGGGCGTGGCTGATGGCGCCGGCGCACATGGCGCAGGGCTCCAGCGTGACGTAGAGGTCGCACTCGGTCAGACGATACCCGCCGAGCGCCTGTCCGGCCTGGCGGAGCGCCAGGATCTCGGCATGGCCCGTCGGATCGTTGCGCCCGACCGTCTGGTTGCCGGCGCGGCCGACGATGCGCTCCGTCGGGTGGTGCACAACGACCGCCCCAACCGGCACCTCGCCCCGCAGCAGCGCCGCGCCTGCCGCGTCCAGCGCATGGGCCATGAAACTGGGCTTCTCGAAATCCATGCGGATATTCAACGTGCTGGCGCGCGGCGGCGCAATCGGCTTGTCCGCCGCCCCGGCTTCCGCCCAGACTGGCGGCGCAAACGAACGAAGGGGAGAGCGACCATGAGCAAGGAAATCCTGACCCATCCCGTCATCCAGGAGATCGTCGACAAGGGCCGCGTGCCGCTGTCGCTGGCGACCCGCGGCGGCGGGCTGATCTTCGTCGGCGGTCTGCCGCCGCTGAACCTGGACACGGGCAAGCTGGTCACCGGCAATATCGAGGAGCAGACGACCGCCTCCCTGAACGCGATAAAGACCGTGCTGGAGGCCAACGGCTCCGACATGTCGAAGATCATGAAGACCACGGTCTTCGCGGTGAACGCCGGCATGTTCGACCGGGTGAACGACGCCTACCGCGCGTTCTTCCCCAGCGAGCCGCCGGCGCGGACCTTCGTCACCGTCGGCTCCTGGCCCTGGCCCTTCGACATCGAGATCGAGGCCATCGCGCTGGCATAGGTGAGCCGCCAGGACATTGAGGCAATTGGCGTCCCCGCATGATGTCACCCCCGCCACCGTGCGGGAGTCCGGAGCGGCTTCGCCGCAAGTCGTTCGATCGCCCGGATGCCCGCACATTGGCGGGCATGACACCGGGGGCAGAAGGCGGGCGGGCCCCTCCTCACAAACGTTGTCATCCCGGCCGCAGCGCAGCGGAGAGCCGGGACCCCGTGCGACGGGAGTCAGAAGGCGCGCCGGTCGGCCGGTCCATCCCCGGCGCGCCGACTGAACCGCTCTACAGCCCCCGCACCATGAAGTCGGCCATGCGCCGGCTGAAGGCGGCCGGGTCGGCGATGGGCTCGCCCTCGATGATCAGCGCCTGGTCGAGCAGCAGTTCCGAGGCCTCGGTCAGAGCGTCGTCGACGCCGCCTTCCCGGATCCGCTCGGCCAGGCGGCGGATCAGGGGATGGCGCGGATTGATCTCCATGATGCGCTTCGAGGCCTGGTCGACCTGCTTGTGGGCCTTCAGCACCCGCTCCAGCCGAAGGTCCATGTCGAACTCGTCGGCGACCAGACAGACCGGACTTTCCTGCAGGCGGCCGGATTCGCGGACATCCTTCACCTTCTCGCCCAGCGCCTGCTTGATGCCGGCGATCAGGGTCGCGAGCTCGGTCTGGCCGGGCTTGTCGGCCTTGTCCTCTTCTTCGGACGTCTCCGTCTCGCCGCCGGCGATCTTCGACAGGTCGGCGCCGCCGCGGGTGACCGAGCGGAAGGGCTTTTCATTGTAGGCGGGCCGCACCGACAGCCAGAAGTCGTCGACCGGATCGGTCAGCAGCAGCACCTCGACGCCCTTGGCGCGGAAGCCCTCGAGCTGCGGGCTCTTGCGGGCCTGCTCCAGGTCCTCGGCGGTGATGTAGTAGATCGCCTCCTGCTCCGGCTTCATGCGGGCGACGTACTCGTCGAGCCCGACCAGCCCCTCGCCCGCCGTGGAGTGGAAGCGGGAAAGCTCGAGGATGCGCTCGCCGACCTCCTGATCCTCGTAGATGCCCTCTTTCAGGACCGCACCGAAGGTCTCCCAGAACTTCGCGAAACCTTCCGGATCGTTCTTCGCCTTGCGCTCAAGCTCGGTCAGCACCCGCTTGACGATCTGGCCGCGCATGTGGCGCAGCAGCGGCTCGTTCTGCAGCATCTCGCGGCTGACGTTGAGCGGCAGGTCTTCCGAATCGACGACGCCGCGCAGGAAGCGCATGTAGCTGGGGGCCAGCTCCTCGGCCTCGTCGGTGATGAAGACGCGCTTGACGTAGAGCTTCACCCGGTGCTTGCGGTCGGGGTGGAACAGGTCGAAGGGCCGCTCGCTCGGCACGAACAGCAGCAGGCGGTATTCGACCTTGCCCTCGACATGGGCGTGAATGGTCAGCCACGGCGCGTCGAAGCCGCCGCCGACATGGTGGTAGAATTCCGTGTAGTCCTGTTCGGTGATCTCCGACTTCGGACGGGTCCAGATCGCGGACGCCTTGTTGACCGGCTCGTCGGCGTCGTCGGCCATCTCGTCGCCGCCGGCGTGGATGGTGATGGGCCAGGCGATGTGGTCGGAATAGGTCTCGACGATCCGGCGCAACCGGTCGGGGTCCAGGAACTCCTTCTGGGCCTCGGCGATCTTCAGGGTCACGTCGGAGCCGTGGCCGGCGCGCTCCGCGTCCTCGATGGTGTAGGCGCCCGAGCCGTCGCTCTTCCAGCGCCAGGCCGTGTCCTCGCCGGCGCGGCGGGTCAGCACCTCGACCCCGTCGGCGACCATGAAGGCGGAATAGAAGCCGACGCCGAACTGGCCGATGACGGAAAGATCCGCGGACTTGCCGCCCTCGAGCTGCTCCAGGAAGGCGGTCGAGCCCGACTTGGCGATGGTGCCCAGGTTCTCGATCAGCTCGTCCCGGGTCATGCCGACGCCGTTGTCGCAAACCGTCAGCGTGCCCGCCTCCCGGTCGACGGCGATGCGGATGCGGAAAGGCTCGGCGCCCTCGGTGAGCGACGGCTCGGCGATGGCCAGGTAGCGCAGCCGCTCGCAGGCGTCGGAGGCGTTGGAGATCAGCTCGCGGAGGAAGATCTCCTTCTCCGAGTAGAGCGCGTTGGTAACGATATGCAGAAGCCTGGTGACTTCCGCCTGGAACTGGAAGTTTTCGGCCGTCATCTTCTTGTTCAGCTTTCCTCTTTCGGTGACGTCACGGTCTCCATCCGGTGGATGAAGTTCTGGGCGGTGAACTCGGCAAACAGATAGGCCCAGCCCTCGGCCCTTTCCATGGCCGTCTGGGCGCGCTCGGCGCCTTCTTCCGGGTCGATCACCGGCTTTTCCTCGTCGGGGCCGGTCAGCTCCGGCATGTCGGCCTCCGTCGAGACGCTGTCGGGATCGTGGCGGATGTCGAAGGTGACCCAGTAGGCCGGGTCGCCGTCCGTCTCGAAGCCTGCCTCCTTCGTGCGCACGGTGACGACCATGCCGTTGTCGGCGCGGTAGGTGGTCTCCACGGCGCCGGACATGTCGACCTCGTCGGCGGGGCGGACGTCGGCGAAGGGCAAGAACTCCAGGCTGCGCTGGGCAGCGGTCAGGCGGATGTCCTCGGTGACCCGGCCTTCGGGCATGTCCACGGGGCGGAGGTCGCCATAGGGATTGCGCTTCAGCCTGAGCGTCTCGCCGCCGGGATGCTCGACCACGACCTCGCGGATGCGGGCGCGTTCGATCTTCAGCAGCGTCTTGTCCAGCCAGGCCGTCGGATCCTTGCGGATGTCGAAGCGGCTCTCGACCAGCCAGGTGCGGTCCTCGCCCTCGCGGCGGACATAGACCTGCCCCGGCTCCGACGAGGTGGGCAACTGCTTCGTCTTGCCCAGGATCAGCGCCGCGAGCGTCTCGCCTTCGGCCGTCCTCGCGGTCATGGCGACGGTCTTCACGTCGTCGGCGCTTTCGACTTCCGGGTCGGGGCCGACCAGGCTGAGGCGCGTGTGCTTCGCCGGGTCGGCGGTCTTCGGCGCCACCACGGCGGCCTTGCCCAGCGCCACGGCGGCCTGCTTCACGCGGTCCGGATCGGCGGGGTAGCCGCCGCGCTCGGCCATGCGCCAGACGCCGGCGTCGTCGCGGCGGATGGTCCACTGGTCCAGCCCGGTGTCGAAGCCGAGTTCGGCGATGTCGTTGACCCGTGCGGCGAGGCCGGGATAAAGCGGCTCCCCGTAGACGCGCTCGGCCAGGCGCTCGTCGCGCGCGGCCACCAGCCACAGCGCGGCGGCGACGGCGAGGGCGGTGACGGCCAGAAGGACGAACCAGCTTTTCACGCGCATGGTCTCAGACCTCCCTCAGCTGCTGGCTGACGCGGCGGCGGTGACGCCGGTAGAACGCGACGCCGATGGCGATCAGCAGCACCAGTGCGGGCATCAGCGCGATGTTGACCAGTTGGATATCGGCCCGCAGGGCCTCGATATCGCGGCGCAGGCTGTGCTGGACGCCGCGCAGTTCGCGCCTGGTATCGAGCATCCGCTGCTGGAACTCGGCAATGGTCCGCTCCTCCTCGGCGGAGAGCAGCTCCGTGGCGCCCTCCCCGGCCCTGGACTGCAGTTCGGCCAGCTTCTTCTCCGTCTCCGAAAGCTGCGCCTCGAGCGCCTCGGCCTCGGCCAGATAGCGCTGCTCGGCTTCGCGGCGCAGTTCCTCGATGCGCGCGAAGGGACGGTCGCCCTCGGCGCGGCTGCGCAGGCCGATCAGCTCGCTGGAGCCGGTCAGGTTGTCCAGCGCGTTGACCAGGAAGCTGGCGTTGGCCGAGGTCGGCTGCATGACCTCCTCGCCGAACATGTCCTGGCGCTGCACCCAGTAGCGGTCGTCCAGCATGTCCGCGTCGGCGACAACGATCATGTCGACGGGGCCGTCGGACTTCGCCACGTGTTCCGCCTCGACACCCTCCGGCGGGCCTTCGGCAAAGGCGGAACTGACCTCGCCCTTCAGCCGCGCCGCCAGCACATAGCGCCGGTCATCGGCCTCGAATTCGGACAGCAGCGCCTGCGGGTTGGGCCGGAACCGGATCTTCGAGGCGTCGATCAGCATCGAGTCCTGGCTCGACAGCACCAGCGGACGCAGGTCGACGGTGGCGTCCTCGGCCTGCTCGATATGGCCGATCGAGGGCAGCAGCAGCGGCATCTGCAGTTCGGCGGTGACGACATCGTCCTGGTTCAGCGCCTCCGGGCCGGCGGTGAGCCAGGCCACGTAGTCGACGATGGCGCGCCGCCCCTGGCCGGCGTTGACGCGAGTGGCGTAGCCGCGGTCCGCGACCAGCCGGTCGCCGTCGATGCGCAGGCCCCAGGCGTCGAACAGCGCCTTGGGGATCGACGAATGGGTGTCCAGCGGGCTGGGCGGCTGGCCGCCCGGCGGCGGCAGCTGCGCCGCGGTCTCCGAGAACGGGTCGGCGAAGATCACCGCCTTGCCGCCGTTCACGATGAACTGGTCGATGGAATAGAGCTGCTTCGGGGTCAGGTCGCGCGCGTGCAGCAGCATCAGCACGTCCGTGTCGGCGTCCAGTTCCTCCCAGCGCGGGGTCGGCACGCGCACCTCGAAGAACTCCCTGAGCGGGCGCAGGATGCCATAGGCCCGGCTCTGGCCGCGCATCGCCGCCTGGATGCCGCCGGGCCCGAACTCCAGCGGGAAGGAAGTGATGATCGACAGCACCGGCAGGTCGGGGCTGGACAGGCCGTGGATCGTCCGCGTCAGGTCGTATTCCAGGAAGCGCGCGCGGTCGGGGGCGAAGAAGCCGATGGCCTCCTGGTCGTCGGTCATGTTCTGGCCGACCAGGCCGAAATAGAAGTTTTCGCCCGCGGCGCCGACGGGCACGCCCGACAGCCCGGCGTCGACAGCGCGGTCCTCGGCCTCCGAGAAGGGCTCGGGGTCGATGATCTCCAGGTTGATCATGCCGTCGGCGACCGCCTCGTACTCCTCCAGCATGTTGATCACGTTCTCGGCGTGGTTGCGCACCTCCGGCGCGTTCGAGGCCAGCGAGCGCGAATAGTAGAGCTTCAGCGTCACCGGCTCCTGCAGGCCTTCCAGCAGGTTCCGCGTGCCGTCGGAAAGGGTGAACAGCCGGTGTTCGGTCAGGTCGATGCGCGCCGCGCCCAGCAGGCGGTCGGCGATGACGTTGACCGCCAGGAACAGCGCCGCGGCCAGCACGACGGCGGAGATGTTGATGAAACGCTGGTTCAGCATCGCCCTCATCCCGCCTGCTTCTTGTGTTCGACGACGATCCAGTTGGCGAACAGCCAGACCGCGATCAGGGAGGCGAAATAGACCAGGTCGCGCAGGTCGATCACGCCCTCGACGATGGAGTTGAAGTGGACCAGGAAACTGAACCCCGCGATCAGGTCGAGCAGGCTCTGCGGCGCCCAGGCGGCGAAGAACTCCAGCACCAGCGGCGCGCCGGAGACCGTGAAGGCGAAGCAGACCACGGTGGCGACGACGAAGGCGATGACCTGGTTCTGGGTCGTCGCCGACAGGCAGCTGGCGATGGCGAGATAGCCGCCGGCCATCAGCAGGCTGCCGACATAGCCGGCCAGGATGACGCCGTTGTCGGGATCGCCCAGTAAATTGACCGTGACCCAGAGCGGGAAGGTCAGCGCCAGCGCGATCGCGGTGAACGCCCAGGCGGCGAGGAACTTGCCCAGCACCGCCGCCGGCACCGAGATCGGCAGGGTCAGCAGCAATTCGATCGTGCCGGTCTTGCGCTCCTCCGACCACAGCCGCATGCCGATGGCCGGGATCAGGAACAGGTAGAGCCAGGGCAGATGGGTGAAAAAGGACTTCAGGTCGGCCTGGCCGCGCTCGAAGAAGTTGCCGAGGTAGAAGGTGAAGGCCGCCGTCGTCAGCAGGAAGATGACGATGAAGACATAGGCCACGGGGGTGAGGAAATAGCCGGCGAGTTCCCGGCGGAAGACGATCAGCGCGTTCATGCGGCCTTCTCCGTGGGGCCCTCGCGCCCCGAAGTGATGCTGCGGAATACCTCGTCCAGGCGGCCCGGATCGACGTGGAAGGACCGCATCGGCCAGCCGCGCGCGCGGATCAGGCCGGAGACGGCGTCGGCGATCATCGCGCCCTCGGCCGGCAGGGCCGTCAGCCGGCCCGGCGCCTCCTGCTCCACCGCGGCGACGCCCGGCAGTTTCAGCAGGTCCTCGCGCACGGTCTCGAAGTCCGGCGCGCCCTCGCCCTCGATGACCACGACGACCGCGCCGCGGAAGCGCGAGCGCGCCATCAGCTCGTCGGGCGTGCCGTCGGCGACCACCTTGCCGCGGGCGATGATCATGGCGCGGCTGCAGACCGCCGAGACCTCCTCCAGGATGTGGGTCGAGATGATGATGGCCTTCTCGGGCGAAAGCTCGGCGATCAGGTCGCGCACCTGGTGCTTCTGGTTCGGGTCGAGGCCGTCGGTCGGCTCGTCCAGGATCAGGATCTCCGGGTCGTGCAGCAGCGCCTGGGCCAGGCCGACGCGGCGCTTGAAGCCCTTCGACAGCGTGTCGATGGGCTGGTGCATGACCCGTTCCAGCTCGATGCGGCCGGCGATCTCGGCGATGCGTTCGCGCTTCTTCGCGCCCTTCAGCCCGCGCACGTCGGCGATGAACGACAGATAGCCCGCAGGCGTCATGTCGGGATAGGCCGGCGCGCCCTCTGGCAGATAGCCGATCTTCCGCTTCGCCGCGATGGGGTCGGCCAGGGCGTCGATGCCGGCCACCGTCACCGTGCCCGCGGTGGGGCCGAGGAAGCCGGTGATCATCTTCATCGTCGTGGACTTGCCCGCGCCGTTGGGACCCAGGAAACCCAGCACCTCGCCGCGCCCGACGCGGAAGCTGATCCCGTCGACCGCCGCGAACGGTCCGAAGCGTTTCACCAGATCAGACACCTCTAGCATCGCTGTCACGTGCCCGCTCTCCCCCTTCGACTGCCGCTGGTACGCTGATCTGTCCCGGAGCCGCAACGGACGCCTCCGGTGTTGTTGTGATTGGCTCAGCGCCGGACGGCTAATTAGGCGAACCGCGGCCGCCGTTCAAGGCCTGCGCAAACGCAGACGCCGGGGCCGCATGCTGCTAGCCTGCCGGAAACGACAAGGGAGGGACGGACATGGGCGCGATCAGGGCGCTGACCTTCGACACCGGCGGCACCATCCTCGACTGGCACGGCGGCGTCTCCGCGGCCTTCGCCGAGGCCGGCCGGAAGCGCGGCATCGAACGCGACTGGGCGGCGATAACCAACGACTACCGCCGCCGCTCGCTGAAGCAGATGCTGAATCACGGCGCCGACGGCCCGGCGCAGTACAACATCGACGACGTTCACCGCGCCATGCTGGACAAGGTCATCGCCGACCATGATCTCGGCGCCCTGACCGGCGAGGACCGGGAGGCGATCTGGTACCGCTGGCACGAGCTGAAATGCTGGCCCGACTTCCCCGCCGCGCTGGCCGATCTCCGGACCAGTCATGTCGTCGCCTCCTTCACCATCCTGTCGACCTCGCTGATCGTCGACACCGCCCGCGCCAACGGGCTGTCCTGGGACGCGGTGATCTCCTGCGAGATGATCGGCATCTACAAGACCCGGCCCGAGGCCTACCGCACGGCGGCGAAGTGGCTCCGGCTCGATCCCGGCGAGTGCATGATGGTGGCCTGCCACAATTTCGACCTGCGCGCGGCCCGCGAGGTGGGCTTCAAGTCGGCCTTCGTGCGCCGTCCCGACGAATGGGGCGCCGAGGGTCCGCCGGATCCGGAACCCGATCCGGACCACGACGTCATCGCCGACAGCTTCCCCGAGATGGTGGAGAAGGTCAGGGCGTTGTAAGCGGTTCCGGCGCCTGATTGAACCGCCACTCACTCCGCGTGTCGCCCCCGCCTCTGTGCGGGGGTCCGGAGCGGCTTCGCCGCAAATCGATGATTTTCGACCGGATGCCCGCACAAGGCGGGCATGACACCGTTCGGGGGTGAACCGGCACGTCCGGCCCTGCGGTTCCAAGATTCAGAAGGCGCGCGGGCCAGCCACGCCATCCCTCGCGTGTCAGCCTGGCTGGAAAAGGAAAGGGCCACGCGATCGCTCGCATGGCCCCTTCGGCAGACGGATCGGCTGGCGGTCCCGTCCGGGACCCGCCTGTCCCCGATGCCTTAGCGCTTGGAGAACTGGAAGGAGCGACGGGCCTTGGCCTTGCCGTACTTCTTGCGCTCCACCGTGCGGCTGTCGCGGGTGAGGAAGCCGTTCTTCTTCAGCACCGCGCGCAGTTCCGGCTCGAAGCGGGTCAGCGCCTTGGAGATGCCGTGGCGCACCGCGCCCGCCTGGCCCGACAGGCCGCCGCCGGCGACGGTGACGTAGACGTCGAACTGGCCGTCGCGGCCGGTGATCTGGAAGGGCTGCTGGATGACCTGGCGCAGCACCGGACGGGCGAAATAGGTTTCCACCTCGCGGCCGTTGACGGTGATGCGGCCGACGCCGGCCTTGACCCAGACGCGGGCCACCGCGTCCTTGCGCTTGCCGGTGGCGTAGGCGCGGCCGTGTGCGTCGATCTGCGGCTCGACGGGTTCCGGCGCGGCCTCGGTGCCCATGGCCTGGCCCAGGTCCGCGAGATCGGTGACGGCGCCTTCTTCGGCGTTCGGGAGTTCGGTTTCAGCCATGACGCGGCCTACCTCGCATTCTTGTGGTTGAGGGACTTGAAGTCGATGACTTCGGGCTGCTGGCCCTCATGGGGGTGCTCGGCGCCCGCGTAGACGCGCAGGTTCTTGAACTGCTGGCGGCCCAGCGGGCCCTTCGGGATCATCCGCTGGATCGCCTTCTCGACGACGCGCTCGGGATGATCGCCCTCCAGGATGTCGCGGGCGGTGCGGCTCTTGATGCCGCCCGGATAGCCGGTGTGCCAGTAGTAGACCTTGTCGTCGCGCTTGTAGCCGGTCAGCTTGACCTTGCCCGCATTGACGATGATGACGTTGTCGCCGTCATCCATGTGCGGGGTGTAGCCGGGCTTGTGCTTGCCGCGCAGGCGGTTGGCGGCGAAGGCGGCGAGCCGGCCGAGGACCACGTCCTCGGCGTCGATCAGAATCCACTTCTTCTCGATCGTCGCCGGCGTGGCGGAAAAGGTTTTCATCGCTCTCGTCCTTCAGGATCGTCGGGGGCCGGGACGCGCACGGACACGCGCGGCCCCGCCCGGGAACCGTTCGAAGGCGCGCTTCTACGCGCGCGCAGAGGCCCCGTCAAGCCCCATCGGCCCGGCTAACGCCCCGGAATGGCTGTTTTTTCCGATGGGGTAATATGGGAACACGCACCGCTTGGGTGTGGCCTCTGGGTCAAAAGCGTGTGAGCATGAACTGTTGGTTCATAGACGCTAGGTTGCGAGTCAAGTTCAATTCGACTCAGGATGGCGTTTGCGTCAAACTGTTCGCAGAATGCTTGTCGGAGCATTGAAATGCTATTTGATGATATTTCTAAAAATACACTGCTGTGGCTGAGCGAGTTTGTAATAGTTGTTTTGGTAACTGTATTTCTTAGAAAGAGGATTAGTATTAGAAGTTTAGAAATACTAATTGTAGTAACAAGCTGCATTGCCTCTTTATCTATTTTTATTGGTGCTTACAGGTACATAAATTCAGTTCAATTCAATGATAGGCTGCCTTCTATTATTGGCAGCGCCGCGCCAATGCGAATTTACTTGTCGTCCCTTGGATCATCTGTTTGCCTACCTGGAAGGAAATCGGAAATATCGCCATCAAACTTTGAGAATGTCGAAATGGAAAAGAAAGCGCTGTGTGAATGGTATCAAAAAATTGACGAAATTCCAGAGAATAGAGAATTACTTGAATTGCCAAAAGCAATGGATATGGGTTTAAATATTTCAACTCTTCCCAAAGCACGGTTTTTTGAAGGACAAATGGATCATATTCGGCAAGCTACTGAATTGTATATGAGGAGCCGCAATGAATTATTAATACTCAAAAATAGATCGATGCCGGGTCAATTAGAATATCTTTTTTATTCACTAATTCCAATTATGGTTACATTTGGATTGGCCCTTTCGTTGGGGAAGGCACTTATTTCGTCACCCTAATCCGTTAGCTTCGTTCAGTTAGATCTTCCCCTTCCCCTTCCCCTTCCCCTTCCCCTTCCCCTTCCCCTTCCCCTTCCCCTTCCCCCTCTCCCCCGCTATTCTCCGCCCGATTAATGCATGTGCATCACAGCGGGAGGCGAGGTCCGGTGGACTACGAACAGATCATCTACGAGGCGGCGGACGGTGTGGCCGTCGTCACCATGAACCGGCCCGACCGCATGAACGCCATGACGCCGGTGATGAACGGGGAGCTGCGCCACGCCATGCAGGCCGCGAGCGACGATCCGGCGGTGAAGGCCATCGTGCTGACCGGCGCGGGCCGCGGCTTCTGCGCCGGGGCGGACGTGGCCCGGCTGTCGAACACGGCGGCCGGCGGCGGGCGGGAGGCCGAGCCGCTGCCCGTCGCGGGCGCCATCGCGAACGGCCTCGACCTGCCGGAAGGCTTCGCGAAGAAATACGCCTGGCTGACCACCGTGCCCAAGCCGGTGATCGCCGCCGTGAACGGCGCCGCGGTCGGCGTCGGCCTGGTCATGGCGCTCTATTCCGACATCCGCATCTGCTCGACCGAAGCCAAGCTCGGCACCGCCTTTGCCAAACGCGGGCTGGTCGCCGAGTACGGCCTGGCCTGGCTGCTGCCGCGCGTCGTGGGGCCGTCCCGGGCGCTGGACCTGCTCTATTCGGCGCGGCTGGTGGAAGGCGCCGAGGCCGAGCGCATGGGCCTGGTCGACCGCGCTGTCGCCCCCGAAGCGGTGCTGACGGAAGCGACGGCCTATGCCCGGATGCTGGCCGAGGACGTCTCGCCCAGGTCCACGCGGGTGATCAAGGACCTGGTCTGGCGCTCCCTGATCCAGGACATGGACGAAGCCCAGGACCAGTCGCAGAGCGAGATGGAGGCGGCGCTGAAATCGGACGACTTCCGCGAAGGCATCGCCGCCTGGCAGGAGAAGCGCCAGCCGAAGTTCGCCGGGAACTGACCAGCGCCCGTCATGTCATCCCCGCCAGGCGAGGCGCTGCGCGGGGATCGGGTTCAGAAAAAGGGCCCCGATCGACCCGATCCCCGTGCGGTCCTGCGGATCGACGGGGATGACGTCGAGGGGGCGAAGGAGAGACGAATGGACCTTTCGCCGACGAAGAAGGAAGAGGCCTTCCGCGAGGAGGTGCGCGGCTGGCTGGCCGCGAACCTGCCCGCCGACATCGCCGACAAGGTCAAGCGCGGCCTGATGGTGGCGAAGCCCGACATGCTGCGCTGGCACGCCATCCTGCAGGAGAAGGGCTGGCTGGCGCCCAACTGGCCGAAGGCGGCGGGCGGCGCCGGCTTCTCCATCATGGAACGCCATATCTTCGACATGGAATGCCGCCTGGCCCACGCGCCGCCGGCGATGGCGTTCAACTTCCACATGATCGGGCCGGCGCTGATCGCCTTCGGCACCGACGCGCAGAAGGCGCACTACCTGCCGAAGATCCTCTCGGACGCGCACTGGTGGTGCCAAGGCTATTCCGAGCCCGGCGCGGGCTCCGACCTGGCCGGCGTCTCGACCCGGGCGGTACGCGACGGCGACGACTACCACGTCACCGGCTCCAAGATCTGGACCAGCGCGGCGGACGTCGCCGACATGATCTTCTGCCTGGTCCGCACCGACCCGGACGCGAAGAAGCAGGAGGGCATCTCCTTCCTGCTGATGGACATGACCGCGCCCGGCGTCGAGGTGAAGCCGCTGATCGCGCTGAACGGCCGGCGCTTGTGGAACATCGTCACATTCGACGAGGTGCGGGTGCCGGTGGCCAACCTGCTGGGCCGGGAGAACGAGGGATGGACCGTGGCCAAGAAGTTGCTGGGCGACGAGCGGCTGTTCGTCTCCCGCGTGTCCGAGAACACGCGCATCCTCTCCATCGTCAAGGAAGTCTGCGCCGCCGAATCCTCGGACGGCCGGCCGCTGCTGGAAGACCCGGACTTCGCGCTCAGGGTCGCCGACCTGGAGAGCCGTCTGAAGGCGCTGGAAATGACCTCGCTGCGCATCCTGGCCGAGGCCGACGCGGGCGGGCGGATCGGCGCCGAGCCCTCCATGACCAAGCTGCTGGGCAGCCACATGGTCCAGGATCTGGACGAGGTGCTCTACCGCGCCATCGGTTATTACGGCGCGCCGGACCATTCCGGCTTCCTGTTCCGCGGCGAGAACCAGTTGCCCGTCGGCCCGGATCACGCGGTCGGCATCACCTCGGGCCAGCTCCACCACCGCGGCTTCACCATTGCCGGCGGCACCTCGGAGGTTCAGCGCGGCGTCCTCGCCAAGGCGGTGCTGGGGCTGTAGCGGACGGGGCAGAGAGCCCGGTCGGGCGCCGACCAGATACACGACCCCCTCCCGCTCCCGCCGCGGCGGGACCGCCCTCCCCCTTCGCAAGGGGGAGGGAAGGGGTGGGGGATGCGCTTCCGCCAACTGGCGGTACGGTGGCATCCTGCGAATCGATCCGAAGGGGAGGACATGATGAACAGCAGCGAAGGCGCGGCCCGCGTCGGCTATGAGGTGCGCGACCGCGTGGCGGTCATCACCATGAACCGCGCGCCGGTGAACGCGGTCGACTTCCCCATGATCGACGCCATCCACGACCGGATGCGCGAAGCGGACGCCGACCGCGGTGTCGGCGCCATCGTGCTGGCCAGCGCGGTCGAGGGCATGTTCTGCGGCGGCATGGACCTGAAGATGATCCGCGGCGCCGGCGGCCTCGGCATGCGCGACTTCCTCAACCGCTTCTATCTCGACACGCTGGATCTGCAGGCGAAGCTCGCCAAGCCGACCATCGCCGCCGTCAACGGTCCGGCGCGGGGCGCGGGGATGACGCTTTCCATCACCTGCGACGTCATCGTCTGCGCCGAGAGCGCGAGCCTGGGCTATCCGGAAATCAATGTCGGCGTGCTGCCGGCCATCCACTTCGCCCACCTGCCGGCGGTGATCGGCCGGCACCGCGCCTTCGAGCTGCTGTTCACCGGGGACACCTTCACCCCTGCCGAGGCGAAGGCCATGGGGCTGGTCAACCAGGTGGTCCCCGACGGGGAACTGATGGACAGCGCGATGGCGCTGGCGGGGAAGTTCGCCGCCAAGTCGCCGACGGTGATGCGCCTCGGCCGCCAGGCCTTCTGGCGGGCGCAGGACCTGGACTACCGCCGCAACGTCGCCGCCCAGGTGGAGATGATGTGCGCGCTGGCGGAGACCGACGACTTCGAGGAAGGCCTCGCCGCCTTCGCGGAGAAGCGCAAGCCGGACTGGGCGCGGTGACGTCATCCGGGGAACGACCGGCTCACCGCTTCGGCCTTGACCCCGGATCGTTCCGTCAATCGGCTGAACCGCCACTCACTCAGCCTGTCACCCCCGCCTCCGTGCGGGGGTCCGGAGCGGCTTCGCCGCAAGTCGCCGTCCCTGACCGGATGCCCGCACGGGGGCGGGCATGACACCGAAGCGGCGGTGAGACACCCGGCTCCGCCGAAAGCCCAATGATCCGGAAGGCGCGCGAGCCAGCCATGCCAACCCCCGCGCGTCGACCGTTGGTTGAAGCCATAACGTCGCAGGCCGGTGTCGCATGTTGACCGGAATCTGTCGCAGCCTATCTTCCGCGGCGGGTCACCTCCCCCCAACGGGAGGCTCAGTACTGGAAGGTACTCAATGCAGAAACCGGAAAGGCGTCCGGCGGCGCCTGAATTCTCGTCCGGTCCGTGCGCCAAGCGCCCGGGCTGGTCCGCCGAAGCCCTGGCCGAGGCTGCGCTCGGCCGCTCTCACCGTGCATCCATCGGCAAGCAGAAGCTGAAAGAGGTCATCGACCGCTCGAAGGCGATCCTCGGCATGCCCGAGGACTGGCGCCTCGGCATCGTGCCCGGCTCCGACACCGGCGCCGTGGAAATGGCGCTCTGGTCGCTGCTGGGCCAGCGCCCCGTCGATGTCCTGGCCTGGGAAAGCTTCGGCTCCGGCTGGGTCACCGACGTGATCAAGCAGTTGAAACTGAAGGACACCCGCACGCTCGAGGCGGACTATGGCGCGCTGCCCGACCTCTCCGAAGTCGACTGGAGCCACGACGTCGTCTTCACCTGGAACGGCACCACGTCGGGCGTCTGCGTGCCCGGCGCGGACTGGATCCCGGCCGACCGCGCCGGCCTGGCGATCTGCGACGCCACCTCGGCGGCCTTCGCCATGCCGCTCGACTGGGACAAGCTCGACGTCGTCACCTGGTCCTGGCAGAAGGTGCTGGGCGGCGAGGCCGCGCACGGCATGCTCGCGCTGTCGCCGCGCGCTGTCGAACGGCTGGAGAGCCACACCCCGCCCTGGCCCATGCCCAAGGTCTTCCGGCTGACCAAGTCCGGCAAGATCAACGAGGGCGTCTTCAAGGGCGAGACCATCAACACGCCCTCCATGCTGGCCGTCGAGGACGCGCTGGACGCCCTGAAATGGGCCGAGAGCGTCGGTGGACTGGACGGCCTGATCGGCCGCACCCGCGCCAATCTGGACGCCATGGCCGAATGGGCCGGGCGGACGGACTGGGTCGACTTCCTGGCGAAGGATCCGGCCAGCCGCTCCTCCACCTCGGTCTGCCTGGCGATCACCGACGACTGGTTCTCCGCCCAGCCGGCCGACGTGCAGAAGGACATCCCGAAGCGGATGGCCACGCTGCTGGAGAAGGAGGACGTCGCCTACGACATCAACGGCTACCGCGACGCGCCGCCCGGCCTGCGGATCTGGTGCGGCGCCACGGTCGAGACCGGCGACGTCAGGGCGCTCTGTCCCTGGCTCGACTGGGCCTACGCCACCGTCAAGGCCGAGATCTCCGGCTGAATGCCCGCCAACACCGGTCACCCCCGCCTTGTGCGGGGGTCCGGTTCCGGCGTCGCAGCTTCACCTCTGCCACCGGATGCCCGCACAGGCCGGCCCCTGACCCCGTTCGGGGGGCGAGCATGACCGTCCGAGCGAAACGGTTGCCGTCAATGAAACGCCATTCCGCAACGATTGCGGTCTGTTCCAGGAAAGGAACATCCCATGCCCAAAGTCCTGATTTCCGACAAGATGAGCCCGCTCGCCGCCGAGACCTTCCGTCAGCGCGGCGTCCAGGTCGACGAGAGGCCCGGCCTCTCCAAGGAGGAGCTGCTCGAGATCATCGGCGAGTATGACGGCCTCGCCATCCGCTCCGCCACCAAGGTCACCGCCGACGTGCTGGCCGCGGCCCCGGGCCTGAAGGTCATCGGCCGCGCCGGCATCGGCGTCGACAATGTCGATGTCGAGGCCGCGACCGCGGCCGGCGTCTGCGTCATGAACACGCCCTTCGGCAACTCCATCACCACCGCCGAGCACGCCATCGCCATGATGATGGCGCTGGCCCGCCAGATCCCGCAGGCCGACCGCTCCACCCAGGCCGGCAAGTGGGAGAAGTCCAAATTCATGGGCGTCGAGGTCACGGCCAAGACGCTGGGCATCATCGGCTGCGGCAATATCGGCTCCATCGTCGCCAGCCGCGCCCAGGGCCTGCGCATGAAGGTGATTGCCGCCGACCCCTATCTCTCCACCGAGCGCGCCAAGGAGATCGGTGTCGAGAAGGTCGAGCTGGACGAACTCTACGCCCGTTCCGACTTCATCAGCCTGCATACGCCGCTGACCGACCAGACCCGCAACATCATCGACGCCGCGACGATCGCGAAGATGAAGGACGGGGTGCGCATCATCAACTGCGCCCGCGGCGGCCTGGTGGTGGAGGAAGACCTGCGCAAGGCCCTGGACGACGGCAAGGTCGCCGGCGCGGCGATCGACGTCTTCCTCAACGAGCCGGCGAAGGAGAACGTGCTGTTCGGCCAGCCCGACGTCATCACCACGCCGCATCTGGGCGCGTCCACGACCGAGGCGCAGGTCAATGTCGCCCTGCAGGTGGCCGAGCAGATGTCCGACTTCCTGGTCGACGGCGCGGTCTCCAACGCGCTCAACATGGCCTCCGTCACCGCCGAGGAGGCGCCGCGGCTGCGCCCCTACATCAAGCTGGCCGAACAGCTGGGCGGCTTCATGGGCCAGACCCTGCAGAGCTCGATCAAGACCGTCCGCATCGCCTATCAGGGCCGGGTGGCGAAGCTGAACGTGAAGCCGCTCTCGGCGGTGCTGCTGCAGAACCTGCTGAAGCACCAGATGGATTCGGTCAACATGGTCAACGCGCCGGTGCTGGCGCAGGAGCGCGGCATCCACGTGGTCGAGGAGCGCGACGAGACGCCGGGCAACTACCAGACGGCGATCCGGCTGTTCGTGGAGACGGAGAACGGCACGCGCGGCATCGGCGGCACCCTGTTCGCCGGCGACATGCCGCGCATCGTCGAGATCGACACGATCTCGCTGGAGGCGGAGTTCGGCGAGAACATGCTGTTCATCCGCAATCTGGACAAGCCGGGCTTCATCGGCCGGCTGGGCATGCTGCTGGGCGACGCCGGGGTCAATATCGGCACCTTCCACCTGGGCCGCGCCAACGGCAACGCCGTCTCCTTCATCGAGGTCGACGGGCCGGTGCCCGAGGCGGTGCTGAAGCAGGTCGCCGGCCTGAAGGACTACGTCCAGCGGGTCCACGCGCTCCGATTCTGAGGGCGGCCCCTGAAATGATGGAATCGCCTTGGCATCCCGGGGCGACAGAGTAGGGCAACTCCATCAAGCATCGGAACGGCCTGGAATCCGATCTTTCCCGTATTCGGATGATCCCCCACCCCGACCCTCCCCCTTGATCAAGGGGGAGGGTGGACCGCGCCAGCAGGCCGGGAGGGGGTAATGCCCGCCGGCGCCGGAAAGAAAAACCCCGCGGGTTGCTGCCCGCGGGGTTCGTTCGTTCTCGCCGGTGGCGGAGCAGTCAGCTGCCGGGTTGCGGCTCCGGCTCCATGCCCCCGTCATCGGGCTCACCCTCATGGCCGTCGGTTTCGGGCACGGCGGAGGCCGGCCCGGCCTTGGGCTTGTTGTCGGCCTTGTCCTCGGGACGGTCGATGTTCTCGCCGCGTTTCAGCGCCTGGATCTCGTCGCCCGAGAGGGTCTCGTATTCGAGCAGCGCCTGGGCCACGCGGTGCAGCAGGTCCAGGTTCTCGGTCAGGATGCGCCGAGCGGTCTCCAGCGCCTCGTCGATCAGCCGGCGGATTTCCTCGTCGATCTGCTCGGCGGTGTGCTCGGAGATGTTCTTCTGCTGGGTCACCGAATGGCCGAGGAAGACCTCCTCCTCGTTGGAGGAGTAGCGCACCATGCCGACCTTGTCGGAATAGCCCCATTCGGTGATCATCCGCCGCGACAGGCCGGTCGCCTGCTGGATGTCGCTGGCGGCGCCGGTGGTGATCTTGTCCTTGCCGAAGATGATCTCCTCGGCCACGCGCCCGCCCATGGCCACCGCGAGGTGGGCGATGAGCTGGTCGTAGCGCATGGAGAGCTGGTCCTTCTCCGGCAGGCGCATGACCATGCCCAGCGCGCGGCCGCGCGGGATGATGGTCGCCTTGTGGATCGGGTCCGAGCCCGGCATGAAGATGCCGACGATGGCGTGGCCCGCCTCGTGATAGGCGGTCAGCTTCTTCTCGTCCTCGTCCATGACCATGGAGCGCCGCTCCGCGCCCATCATAACCTTGTCCTTGGCGTCCTCGAACTCGTTCATGGTGACCAGGCGCTTGTTCTTGCGCGCGGCCAGCAGCGCGGCCTCGTTGACCAGGTTCTGCAGGTCGGCGCCGGAGAAGCCGGGCGTGCCGCGGGCGATGATGCGCGCGTCGACGTTCGGCGCCAGCGGCACCTTGCGCATGTGCACCTTCAGGATCTTCTCGCGGCCCAGGATGTCGGGCAGCGGCACCACCACCTGGCGGTCGAAGCGGCCGGGGCGCAGCAGCGCCGGGTCCAGCACGTCGGGGCGGTTGGTGGCGGCGATCAGGATCACGCCCTCATTGGCCTCGAAGCCGTCCATCTCGACCAGCAGCTGGTTCAGGGTCTGCTCGCGCTCGTCATTGCCGCCGCCGAGGCCCGCGCCGCGGTGCCGGCCGACGGCGTCGATCTCGTCGATGAAGATGATGCAGGGCGCGTTCTTCTTGCCCTGTTCGAACATGTCGCGCACGCGGCTGGCGCCGACGCCGACGAACATCTCGACGAAGTCGGAGCCGGAAATGGTGAAGAAGGGCACGTTGGCCTCGCCGGCCACCGCGCGCGCAATCAGCGTCTTGCCGGTGCCGGGCGGGCCGACCAGCAGGCAGCCCTTGGGGATGCGGCCGCCGAGCCGCTGGAACTTCTGCGGGTCCTTCAGGAACTCGACGATCTCCTCGAGTTCCTCCTTGGCCTCGTCGACGCCGGCGACGTCCTCGAACGTGACGCGGCCCTGGCGTTCGGTCATCAGCCGGGCCTTGGACTTGCCGAAGCCCATGGCCTTGCCGCCGCCGCCCTGCATCTGGCGCATGAAGAAGATCCAGACCGCGATCAGCAGCAGCATCGGGAACCAGGACACGAAGATGGAGAACAGCGCGCTGCCCTCCTCCCGCGGCTTGGCGTCGATGTCCACGCCACGGTCGCGCAGCGTGTCGATCAGCGTCGGGTCCGACGGCGCGTAGGTCTGGAAGGGCTGGCCGCCCTGCAGATGGCCGGAGATGTTGTTGCCCTCGATGGTGACGTCGCGGACGCCGCCTTCCTCGACCTTGGTCAGGAACTGCGAATAGGTGAGCTGCTGCCCGCTGGTGTTGTTCGAGGGGCTCTGGAACAGGTTGAACAGCGCCAGCGCGAGCAGCGCGATGATGATCCAGAGAGCAAGGTTTCTTCCGAAGGGTGCCACGTGTTTCCCGTTTCGATCATGTCATCTGGGCGCCGGCCGCTCCGGCGGAGAGACCGCCAGTCTCGGCGCACCTTTGCTAGATAAGCGTTAAAGCGTTTCGGGCAAGCAGGCGCAAGGGCCGATCTTTCGCCGCCGGCCTTCCCGGATCAGAGTTGACCGCCGCGCGGCGACCGCGCCTCCGCCGCCACGCTCAGCGACGACCGGTCCAGCGCCAGCACCGTCCCGCCCACCGTGACCCGGCGCTGGGTCTCCAGCCGCGCCATGGCGTCCTCCAGCCGGCCCAGCGGCGCACGCGCGCCCGCCACTTCCCGGATCGCGCGGTCGAGCACGCGCAGCGCCGTCTCCTCGGGCAGGGCCCGCCAGCCGGCGAGGTCCAGCACCAGCGGCCGAGCCGACGGGTCGGCGCAGAGCGCCGCGAACGCGTCGCCGGCGGCGGTCTCCAGCGCGTCGGCCGCCCGCGCCGCGCGCCGCGCCAGCCGGCCCAGCCGGCGGCGGAGACGGCCGTCCTCGTCCAGTTCCGCCAGCCAGCCATCCAGCCGGTTGCGCTCGAACTCGGGGCTGTCATTGCCGGGATCCTCGATCCAGTCGTCGCCGGCGTCGCGCAGCAGCGCCAGAAGGTCGGCCCGCGCCACCCCCAGCAGGGGCCGGATCAGGCGCACGCCGCCGCGCCGGCTCTCGGGCCGCATCGCCGCCAGCCCGTCCAGCCCGCTGCCGCGCCTGAGACGCATCAGCACCGTCGCCGCCTGGTCGTCCTGGTGGTGGCCGATGAACAGTTCGCCGGCGCCGTGCGCGCGGCACCAGTCGAGGAGCAGCGCGTAACGCGCCTCCCGCGCGGCCTCCTGCAGCCCGGAACCGGGACGGCCGCCCTGCCGGGCGAGCACCGCCGCGTCGACGCCCAGCGCCCGCGCCCGGCGCGCCGCCAGCTCCGCCTCCGCCGCCGATTCGGGGCGCAATCCGTGATCCACGACCAGGGCGCTGACGCGCCGCCCGCCGTCCGCCGCCCAGTCCCGGGTCAGGCGCAGCAGCGCGGTGCTGTCGGGGCCGCCGGAGAACGCCACGGCGACGTGCGGACCCGCCGGCGGCAGGGCCGCGAGCGCGGCCCGGAAGGCCGCGGCCGGACCGCCGTCAGCAGCCCGCCCGGCGGCGCTCACTGTCGGCGCGCTGCAACAGGCTCTGCGCGGCGTCGGGGTAGCGGTCCCGCAGCTCGTCGAAGACCGCGCAGGCGTCCTTGTTCTGATCCAGCTTGGTCAGCGTCATGCCGAGCTTCAGCAGGTTGTCGGGCGCTTTCGAGCTGCCGCGGTATTTCTTGTAGCCTTCCAGAAAGGCCCCCGCGGCGCTCTCGTAGTCCTGCTGGACATAATAGGTCTCGCCCAGCCAGTACTGGGCGTTGCCGGCCAGCTCGTGTTCCGGATAGCTGGCAAGGAAGCCGCTGAAGGCGGACTCGGCCTCGCCGAAGCGCTTGGAGCGCAGCATGTCGAAGGCAGCGTTGTAGGCCTCCTGCGGGGTGCCCCCGGCGGCGGCCGGCGTCTCGACGGGCCGCGCCGGCGCGGCCAGCGCCGCGTTCTCGGACCCGCCCGCGGCGCCGTTCTCCGCAGGCGCCGGCACGCGTTCCAGCGCCTCCGGCGAGACCGTGCCGAGATTGCGCGGTCCCGGCGCAACGCCGCCGGCGCTGCTGTTGGAACCGTCGCCGGCCGGACCCTGGCCCGCCGCCGGCGGCGCGCCCCCGCCGGCGGCGAGGTTGCGTTCGATGGCGGTCAGACGGAAATCGATGTCGGCGACCAGCTTGTCCATGCGGTCGTTCAGCCGCCGCACGGTGAAGTCGATCTCCTCGAGCCGGTTGGTGAGTTCCCGGATCTCGGTTTCCAGCGCCTGCACCTTCAGCCCGGCCGCCGGCGCGTCACCGCCGGACGGGGGTGCGGACGCCGCAGGCCCGGCGCTGTCCGACGGCAGGGGCCTGCCGCCCAGCACATGGGCCTTGAGGTCGCTGATGCTGCGCTCCAGGCGCTGCACCCGGTCCTGCAGCGGCGCGAGGTCCTGCGCCGCCGCCGGAACCGCCGACAGGACAAGGATCGCCGCCGCGGCGGCGAAGGCGAAAGGTCGAACAGCGGATCTCATCGCGTCTCCTTCTTCGATCGCCCCCCCGCGGACCCGCATCCGCGGGCGGGGTCCCTCCCGGCCCCCGCCGCGAATGCGTTCAGCGCGCCTGCCCGTCCTTCAGTTGGCGATGACGGTCACCGCGCGGCGGTTCTGGGCCCAGGCTTCCTCGTTGTGACCCAGCGCCACCGGACGCTCCTTGCCATAGGAGATCGTGGTGATGCGGCCGGGCGCAACGCCGAGGCTGACCAGGTAGTCCTTCACCGACGTGGCGCGGCGGTCGCCCAGGCCGAGGTTGTACTCGCGGGTGCCGCGCTCGTCGGCATGACCCTCGATGACCACGTTCTTGGACGGGAACTGCTGCAGATAGGCGGCCTGGCGGCGCAGGGTGTCGGTATCCTCGCCGTCGAGGTCATAGCGGTCGAAGCCGAAGAACACGCGGTCGCCCACGTTCAGCACGAAGTGTTCCTGCGTGCCCGGCTGGGGGCCGGCCGGCTGGCTCGGCTCGGCCTGCGGAGCCGGCGCCGGCGCCGCCTGCGCCTGTCCGCCGCCGGTGTCGCTGGTGGTGGTCACCGGCTCTTCCTCGCCGCAGGCGGCGACGAGGAACAGGGCAGCGGCGAGGCTGCCCATCTTGATCAGAAATCGCTGGCGCATCTTTATTGTTGCTCCCTCATGCTTGACGCCCACGTGACGTCAGGTTGCAGATGCTGTCCGGCGCTTGATTAAGTCACGCGGACGCGGACAGTGGCTGCAACATTTAACACCCAAGTTCGCAAAGCAAAACGGCGGAGTTGGGCCGAACCGGCCCTACGGTGTGGCAAATACGTGTCATTCGGCCCTAAATCAGGGCGACAACGCCGACAGCGGCGACCAGGCGGGGTCGGAGGCGTCCAGCGGCGTCGGCACCTCCCTCAGGTTGCGCCCGGTCAGGTCGACCGACCAGAGCTTGACGCTGCCGCCGCGGCCATCATTGCCGCCCGGAATCTGGCGGAAGAAGATCAGCACGCGGCCGTTCGGCGACCATGTCGGCCCCTCGTCCAGGAAGCTTTCGGTCAGGATCCGCTCGCCGGTGCCGTCGGGCCGCATCACCCCGATGAAGAAGCGTCCGCCCTTCAGCTTGGTGAAGGCGATCAGGTCGCCGCGCGGCGACCAGACCGGCGTCGCGTAGCGGCCATCGCCGAAGCTGATGCGCTGCACGTTCGAGCCGTCGGCGTTCATGGTGTAGATCTGCTGGCCGCCGGAGCGGTCGGAGTTGAAGGTCACGCGCTGGCCGTCCGGCGACATGCTGGGCGAGGTGTCGATCGCCAGATTGCGCGTCAGCCGCCGGGTCACCCGCGTGCGCAGGTCCATGATGAAGACGTCGGAATTGCCGCCTTCGGCCATGGAGAACAGCACCCGCTCCCCGTCCGGGGAGAAGCGCGGCGCATAGGTCATGCCCGGGAAGTCGCCCAGGATCTCCTGCTGGCCCGTGTCGATGTTGAACAGGTAGACGCGCGGCTGGTTCTGGAAATACGACATGTAGGTCACGACCTGCTGCGTCGGCGAGAAGCGCGGCGTCAGCACCAGGTTGGAGCCGTCGGTGAGAAAACGGTGATTGGCCGAATCCTGGTCCATGATCGCCAGCCGCTTGACCCGGCGGTCGGGCGGGCCCGATTCGGCGACATAGACGATCCGGGTGTCGAAATAGCCTTCCTCGCCGGTCAGCCGCTTGTAGATGGCGTCGGAGATGATGTGGCCGATGCGGCGGGCGTTCTCCGGCGAGGTGAAGTAGACGAGGCCGGTGAGCTGGGTTCCAGCGAAGACGTCCCACAGCCGGAACTCCGTCCGCAGCCGGCCGTCGCTCTCGATGCCGACATTGCCCGCGACAAGGGCCTGGGCCTGGATGGTGCGCCAGTTGCCGAAGTTGGGCCGGACCTGGATGGCGGCCGGCTCCTCCAGATAGGCGCGCGGGTCGATGACCCGGAACAGCCCCGAGCGAGTCAGGTTGCCCCGGATCACGGAGGCGATTTCCTGGCCCAGTTCGCGCGTCGTGCGGGTCTCGCCGTGGATGTCGGTGACCGCGATCGGCAGCGGGTCGACATTGGCGCTGGTGACGTCGACCTGAAGCTGCGCGCGGGCCGGCGCCGCGGCCAGCAGCGCCAGGGCGACCAGCGCCAGCGCCGCGAAGGCCGGAAGGCGTCGAATTCCTGCAATGATCATCAGCCGTACATGTCCCTGAGGTTGAAGTTGATCTCGATCTCCTGCCAGTCCTCGAACTTCTCCTGCGGCAGGGGCAGCGGCTGCGACTTGTAGACGGCGCGGACCGCGCTGTCGGAGAAGGCGCCGAACACGTCGCGCGACTGGCCGGCGTCGAAGCCGTCGATGATGCGGGGCGGGGCCGCCAGCGTGCCATCAGGCTTGAGGAATATGCGTATCACGACCTGCATGCTCTCGACGCCGGGCGCCCCGTGGTTCGGGCTCCAGTTCTCCCGCAGCCGGTGTCGCAGGAGGTCCACTTCCGAGACCGATAGCTTCTGATTGAGCCGATTCTGTGACACGCCGCCCTCGCCGATGCGGATGTCGGCCAGCTGGCGCCGGTCCTGCTCGCGCGGCCGCGGCGGCTGGCGCTCATCGGCCATGCGGTCGATCTTGGCGGCCAGCCGGTCGAGATCGAGGCCCTTCTTCTCGGTCTTCTCCGGCGCGGGCTTGGGCGCCGGTTTCGGCGGCGTCGCGGCGGTCTTCTTCTCGGGCTCCGGCTTCGGTTCGGGCTTCGGCTCCGCCTTCTTCTCCGGCTCGGGCTCGGGCGCCTTCGGCTCCGGCAGGGGCTCGCGCGCCGCCAGCTTCTCGGCCTCCTCGACGACCTTCTCCTTGGGCGCGACCGCCTTGTCGGCGCGCTCCTCGACCGCCGGGCGCGGCGCGGGCGGCGCCACGGCGACGTCGGGCGCCGGCTCGGGTTCGGGGGCAGGCGGCTCGGGCGCCTCGCGCACCAGGGCGTTGGTGTCGGGCAGGGGCGGCGGCTCCGGCGCCGCGGCAGGCGGCGGGGGCGGAGGCGGAGGCGGGCTGTCCGGGGCGGTGGCCTGCGGCGGCGGCGGGGCGTCGGTCTTCTCGCCCGCGGTGGCCTGATTGGTTTCCGGGCCGATGGTGGTCAGTTCGACGGGGATGATGGGGTCGCTCAGCACCTCGGCCGGCGAGTCCAGAAAGGCATAGTCGAGCACCAGCATCACGACCACGAGGACGTGCAGGCCGAACGAGAATGCGGCGCCCCGGACCATCACGCCTCCCGCATCATTCCCCGACCCGCGCCGGCGCCTGCGCGACCAGCGCGACCCGCGTGAATCCGGCGGCGTTGATGGCGCCCATGGCCTCGATCACCCGGCCATAGGCGATCGTGCGGTCGCCGCGCACGAAGATGCGCCGCTCCTGGTTGCCGTTGGTGATGGCGATCAGCGCCGGCACCAGATCGCCCAGCTCGATCTCCTTTTCCTGCAGGTAGATCTTCCCTTCGTCGTCGATGGTCACCGCCAGCGGCTCGTCGAGACCCTGCAGGTTGGGCGCGACCGCCCGGGGCAGTTCCACCGGCACGCCCACGGACAGCAGCGGCGCGGCGATCATGAAGACCACCAGCAGCACCAGCATGACGTCGACGAAGGGCGTGACGTTGATCTCCGACATGGGCGTGAAGCGCTTGCGCCGGAATCTGCCGCCATGGACCTGGATCGCCATCAGCGGCTCTCCCCTTCGTCGAGCTGGCGCGACATGATTGCCGAGAACTCGCCGGCGAAGCCCTCCAGCCGGGTCGCGTAGCGGGCAATGTCATTGGCGAACTTGTTGTAGGCGACGGTCGCGGGGATGGCGGCGACCAGACCCAGCGCCGTGGCGAACAGGGCTTCGGCGATGCCCGGCGCGACCACCGCCAGAGAGGTGTTGTTGGTCGCCGCGATGGACTGGAAACTGTCCATGATGCCCCAGACGGTGCCGAACAGGCCGAGGAACGGGGCGGTCGAGCCGACGGTCGCCAGCACGCCCAGATAGCGCTCCAGGCGGTCGACCTCCCGGTCGATGGAGATGCGCATGACCTGGCTGATGCGGTCCTGCAGGCCGGCGCGCAGCTTGTCGGTCCGCGCCAGGCCGCGTTCGGCAGTGCGCCGCCATTCCCGCATCGCCCCCGCGAACAGCACCGCCATCGGGTGGGAGGCGTTGGCGCCGATCTCGTCGTAGAGCTTTTCCAGGCTGCCCCCCGACCAGAACAGGCGCTCGAACTCGTCGGCCTGCTTCTGCACCCGCCGGTAGCGGACCCACTTCTCGAAAATGATGGCCCAGCACCAGATCGAGGCGACCAGCAGCGCCAGCATCACGATCTGCACCACGATGTCGGCGCGCAGGAACAGCGACCACATCGACAGATCCACCTCGGCGGCCCCCGCGAATTGCCGGGCGATGACGTCTTCGTTCATGTTGATTCTTCCCTGCCGTTTCCTGTCAGGCGTTCCATCGCGGCGCGGATCGCGGGCGGAATGCGCCGGGGCCTTCCGTCGAGACCGATAAATGCCGCACGTACATGGGCCCGGACAAGGGGGTCCCCAAGCCGGGAGATATCCTGCCGCAGCGCGATCGTCGCGCCCTTCAGCGCATCGAGGCGCGTGGTCACCAAAAGGTCATCGTCCAGCCGCGCCGGACGCAGATATTCGACCTTCACGTCGCGAACGGCGAACATTGCGCCATCGCGCCAGATCGCGGCCTGGTCGACGCCGATCAGGCGCAGCATGTCGGAGCGCGCGCGCTCGGCGAATTTCAGATAGTTGGCGTAGTAGACGATGCCGCCGGCGTCCGTGTCCTCCCAGTAGACGCGGACGGGAAACAGGTGGGCGTCGGCCTCGACCCGGCCCAGCGCTGCCGCCGCCGGCTCAGCCATCGCCGCCGTCCAGCATGTCCATCTGCCCCGGCATGGCCGAGGACGGCGCGGCGAGGCCCAGATGCGTCCAGGCGGCGGCGGTCATCATCCGCCCGCGCGGGGTGCGCACCACCAGCGCCTGCTGGATCAGATAGGGCTCGATGATGTCCTCGATGGCGTCGCGCGGCTCCGACAGGGCGGCGGCGAGGTTGTCGACGCCGACCGGCCCGCCGCCATAATTCTCCGCCATGCAGCGCAGATAGCGCCGGTCCATCGCGTCGAGGCCCGCCTCGTCCACCTCCAGGCGCTTCAGCGCCGCGTCGGCTTTCATCGCGTCCACTTCGTCCGCGCCGGCCACGGCGGCGAAGTCCCGCACCCGCCGGAGCAGCCGTCCGGCGACGCGCGGCGTGCCGCGGGCCCGGCGGGCGATCTCGGCGGCACCGTCGGCGGTGAGCTTCAGCCCCAGCACCCGGGCGCCGCGGCGGACGATCTGCTCCAGCTCGGCGGGCGCGTAGAACTCCAGCCGGCAGGGAATGCCGAAGCGGTCGCGCAGCGGCGTGGTCAGCAGGCCCGAGCGCGTCGTCGCCGCCACCAGGGTGAAGGGCGGCAGATCGATCTTCACCGAGCGCGCGGCCGGCCCCTCGCCGATCACCAGATCGAGCTGAAAATCCTCCATGGCGGGATATAGAATCTCTTCTACGGCAGGATTAAGGCGGTGCACCTCGTCGATGAACAGGACGTCGCGCGCCTCCAGGTTGGTCAGGATGGCGGCGAGGTCGCCGGCGCGGGCGATCACGGGGCCGGAGGTGGCGCGGAAATTCACGCCGAGTTCGCGGGCGACGATCTGCGCCAGCGTCGTCTTGCCGAGGCCGGGCGGACCGAAGAACAGGGTGTGGTCCATGGCTTCGCCCCGGGCGCGGGCGGCGTCGATGAAGACGCGCAGGTTCTCGCGCACCTTCTGCTGGCCGATGAAATCGGTGAGTTCCAGCGGCCTGAGGCCGATCTCGCCGCCGTCCTCCGGGCGTTGCTCGCCCGCCACCAGCCGCTCGCCCTCCGCACCGCTCACCGCGCCAGTTCCTTCAGCCCGGCGGTAATCAGCGCCTCGACGGTGGCGTCGTCGCCGGCGAGGGCCGCGCCGCGCAGCACCGCCGCCTCGGCCTCGGCCCGGCGGTAGCCCAGATTGACCAGCGCCGAGGCCGCGTCGCCCGCCGCGCCGCCGACCGAAGCCGCGCCCGGGGCCGCACCGGCCTGCGCCGGCCGGGCGGGCAGGGCGCCGACCTTGTCCTTCAGTTCGCTGGCGATGCGCTGCGCCAGGCGCTTGCCGACGCCCGGCGCGCGGGTGATCGCGGCGACGTCGCCGGACGCGATGGCCATGCGGATGTCATCGGCGGCCAGCGCCGAGAGGATCTGCAGCGTCACCTTCGCGCCCACGCCCTGGACGGTCTGCAGCAGGCCGAACAGCTCCTTCTCGGCGCGGTCGGCGAAGCCGTAGAGGTGGATGTGGTCCTCGCGGACATGGGTCTCGACCTGGATGGCGACCGCATCGCCCTCCGTCCCCAGCGCCGCCAGGGTGCGGGCCGAGCAGAAGACGAGATAGCCGACCCCGCCGACGTCGATCACCGCGTGATCGGCGCCGATCCGGTCGAGAATTCCCTTGAGGCTGGCGATCATGGCGGGCGGCGGTCCGGGGGTGATTCGGTATCGGGCCGTTGTAGCAGATTCAGCGCGGCAGCGCAGATGGCTTCGGCCCCGTTCCATGGTGGGCGTGGCAGATGGCGCAGGCCAGCGCGTCGGTGGCGTGCTCGTTGGTCAGCCGCGCGCCGGGCAGCAGCGTCTTCACCATCAGGTGGATCTGGTCCTTGTGCGCATGGCCGGTGCCGACCACGGCCTTCTTGACCGCGTTCGGGGCGTATTCGGTCACCGGCAGGCCGTTCAGCGAGGCCACCAGCAGCGAGACGCCGCGCGCCTGACCCAGCTTCAGGGTCGAGGTCGGGTTCTTGTTGACGAAGGTCTCCTCGACCGCCGCCGCGTCGGGCCGCCATTCGGCGATCACCGCCTGCAGGCCGTCATGAAGCTGCACCAGCCGCTCGGCAAGGCTGCCCTTCGGGTCGGAGGCGACCGAGCCGTCGGCCACCCAGATCAGCCGGTTGCCCTCGACATCGACCACACCCCAGCCGGTGTGGCGCAGGCCGGGATCCAGGCCGATCAGCCGCAGCCGGGTCATGCGGCCCGCGCCGCTTCGCGATTCCAGGGTCTCGGACGCCCTCTCATCCGCCATGGCTCCGGATACACCATGGCGTCCTGGGGCTTGACCCCAGGACCCAGCCCGGCGGCGCTGCGGCACTGGGCCCTTGGATCGAGTCCAAGGGCGCCAGGCATTTGCAAGCGCCGGGGGATCGGAAGGCCGGATTCCGGGACGCAGAAGGATGATGATATCGTGGCGGCCCATGGCCGGATATTTCATCTACATCCTCGCCAGCAGGCGGAACGGCACGCTCTACATCGGGTTGACCAACGATCTCCGCCGGCGGCTTGCACAACACCGCGAGGGCTGGTCCGAATTCACACGGAAATATCGCGTCCACCATCTGGTCTACTTCGAGAATCATTCGGACATTCAAGCCGCGCGGCAGCGCGAACGCACGCTGAAATACTGGCGCAGGAACTGGAAGCTCGCGCTGATCGAGAAACTCAACCCGGACTGGCGCGACCTGGAAGGCGAAATTCCCTTCGACTGACCTCCCGGCCCGGCCCATTCATCCTTCCAGCCGGGCCATGACCTCGTCGGAGACCTCGAAATTGGCGTGTACCTTCTGGACGTCGTCATTGTCGTCCAGGGCGTCGACCAGTTTCAGCAGGGTGCCGGCCTTCTCCTCGTCGACCTCGACGGTGTTCTGCGGCCGCCATTCCAGGCCCGCCCGGCTGGCCTCGCCGAAATCGGCCTCCAGCGCCTCGCGGACGTCGTTGAACGCCTCGACCACGGTGATCACCTCGAAGCCCTCCTCGCCCGCGACCACGTCGTCGGCGCCGGCCTCCACCGCGGTCTCGAACAGGGCCTCCATCTCGGCGGCGTCGGCCGGGTACTCGATCACGCCGACATGGTCGAACATGAAGGACACCGAGTTGGTCTCGCCCAGGCTGCCGCCGTGCTTGGAGAAGGCGGAGCGGACCTCGGAGGCGGTGCGGTTGCGGTTGTCGGTCAGCGCCTCGACGATCAGCGCCACGCCGCCCGGGCCGTAGCCCTCGTAGCGGATGTTTTCGAAGGTGTCGGCGGCGCCGTCGCCCGTCGCGCGCTTGATGGCGCGGTCGATGTTGTCATTGGGCATGTTTTCCTTGCGGGCGGCAGCGATGGCAGCGCGCAGGCGGGGATTGGCGTTCGGGTCGTCGCCGGATTCCTTCACCGATACGGTGATCTCCCGCGCCAGCTTGGTGAACACCTTGGCGCGCTTCGCGTCCTGCGCGCCCTTGCGGTACATGATGTTCTTGAACTGTGAATGGCCCGCCATGGCGGCCTCCGTGCTCACGATAGGTTCGGTGGAGCGCTTCTTTTCAGCCTTTTCCCGCCGCGGTCAAGCCCGCCCGCGCTCAGCGCGCGCCCGCGGTGGCGTCCAGCCAGTCCAGTGCAGCGTCGACGACCTCGTCCGTGGTTGCCGGGCTCATGATGTCGCCGGCGATGACATGATGGCTGGGACCGGCGGCGCCGGGCACGTCGATCCAGCGCTTCGGCCCGCCCCAGCGGTCGAAGACCCGCCGCGTCGCCGCCGGATCGACCACCTTGTCGTCGGGGGAGTGGAACACCAGCAGCGGCGTCCCGGCCCGGCCGTGGTCCTCCGCGGCGACGTGCTTCACCAGCGCCGCCATGGGCAGCAGCGCCACGGTCGGGTAGCGCGTCTGCCAGTGCCGCCCGACCTCCGGACTTTCCGCACCCGTGTCCCGCTCCCGCCCGAAGGCGAGCGGCAGGAGCCGGCGCGCCCAGGGCAGGGTGAGTGCGGCGGCGGCCTTCGAGCGGACGCCGAAATTGGGCGAGACGAAGATCAGCGCCCCGACGCCGGCCATGTGATCGCCCGTCACGGCGTGATGGGCGGCCGCGGTGGCGCCGGTGGAGGTGGCGATCACGATGACCTTCTCGCCGATGCGCCGGCCGACCTCCAGGGCCTCGGCGACGTCGTCCAGCCAGTCGCCGGCTTCCGCCTCCGCCATCGCCGCGCCGGTGCGGCCATGGCCGGCCAGCCGGGTATAGAACAGGTTCGCCCCCAGCGCCGCGGCGATGCGGTCGGGGACGGGACGGATCTCCGCCTTGCTGGCCGAGAAGCCATGGACGTAGACCACCGCCCATCCGGTGCGCGCCGGCGCCGCCGTGTCGCGCCAGACGATCTCCTTGGCCTGGCCCGCGAGGATGTCGCCGAAGCGCGCCTCGGACGCCGCCAGCGCCGCCGCCGGATCGGCGCCCAGGTCCGCAGGCCGGAAGCCGATGGCGGTGCGCACCCGCTCCCGCGGGCCCAGCAGGAAGGCAAGGGCCAGCAACAGAACGATGGCGAGCAGGACGTAGAGGAGCGGTTTCATTCGGGGGGTCCGGCAGGCGGGGAAAGCTGTCTGGTCAGCAGACCACGCACCGCCCGCGCCGGCAAGGCCGACAGGGCCCCGTGATCCACGCCTTGCGCCGGCGCGTAGGCTTCGCATATGCGGGATCAGATCCCCGCGCGCCGCAGGAGTATCCATCGTGCCGTCCGGAATGAAGAGACTTGCCGCCGCCCTGGTGCTCGCGCTTGCGCCGGCGGGGGCCGCGGCGGCTGCGGCGCCAGCCGATTTCGACCCGCTGAAGGCCTATGGCGAGCGCATCGTCTTCGACGTCTATCGCGGCGAGGACCGGATCGGCCGACATGTCGTCCGCTTCACGCGCGACGGCGGGAACCTGGGGGTCAGGGCGCAGTTCAATGCGGCGGTCAAGATGATCGGACTGACCGTGTTCCGCTTCGACTACCGCTCGGACGCGTCCTGGCGCGACGGCGCGCTGCTCGACCTCACGGCCAGCACCAATGACGACGGCGACCGCCGCACGGTGCGGGTCGACCGCCGGAACGGGCGGCTGGTGGTCAGCGGCCCGGACGGCGCCGAGACCACCGATCAGGGCGTCTTCCCCAGCAATCACTGGCATCCCGGCGCGGTGACCGGCTCGCGGCTGATCAACACGCTGACCGGCGACGTCGCCGAGGTGCGCATCAGCCGCGTCGGCCAGGAGCGGATCGCGACCAACGCCGGACCGGTCGAGGCCACCCGCTACCGCTTCGACGGCGATCTGCGCGACATCGACGTCTGGTACGACGGGGACGGGCGCTGGGAGAAACTGCGCTTCCGGGAGAATGGCAGCGTCATCGATTACCGCTGCGTGCAGTGCGTCAACGGCCCCCGGATGGCCAGCGAATGAGCGCCATCGTCTGGATCACGGGCGCCAGTTCGGGGCTGGGGCGGCAGGCGGCGCTGGAGTTCGCCCGCCGCGGCTACCGCGTCGCCGCCACCGCGCGCAGCGAGGACAGGCTGCAGGAACTGGCCGCGGAGGCCGATGGCCTGCTGGGCGACATCACGGCCTGGCCCGGCGACGTCACCGACGAGGCGCGCATGGCCGAGGTGATCGAGGCGGTGGAGCGCGAACTCGGCCCCATCGGCATCGCCATCCTGAACGCCGGCATCTACCGGCCCATGACGGTCGAAGACTTCGACCCGGAGGCGCTGGCGCAGACCTTCGAGGTCAACGTCATGGGCGTGGCGCGGCCGCTGCGGCCGCTGCTGGCGCGGATGACCGCGCGCGGCGCGGGCAGGATCTATCCCACCGCTTCGCTGTCGGGCTATATCGGCCTGCCCATGGCCTCCGCCTACGGGATGAGCAAGGCCGGGCTGATCAACATGGCCGAGGCGCTGCACACGGAGCTGAAGCCGAAGGGCGTGCATTTCGGCGTCATCGTGCCCGGTTTCGTCAAGACCCCGCTGACGGCGAAGAACGACTTTCCCATGCCTTTCCTGATGCCCGTCGAGAAGGCGGCGCGCGCCCTCGTCGACGGCGTGCTGGACGGCAGGTTCGAGGTCGCGTTCCCGCTCCCCTTCGTCCTGATCATGAAAGCGCTGAGGTTCCTGCCCTATGGACTCGCTCTCCCCCTCATCCGCCGGGCCACCCGCGGACGCCGCCGCCAGGCTTGACCGCTTCGCCGCCTTCTTCGAGGGCATGACCGCGGCGGATGTCGGCCGGCTCGGCGAGATCTACGCCGAGGACGTGCATTTCGCCGACCCCTTCAGCGACTTCCGCGGCCTGGAAGACCTGCGCCGGGTCTTCGCCGCCATGTTCGACGGCATGCGCGACTATGCGCTGAGCGTCGACGAGATGGGCATGATCGCCGCCGACACCGGCATGGTGCGCTGGACCATGTCGGGCTTCGTCAGGGCGCTGGGGCGCGAGCCCTGGATCGTCCACGGCGTCAGCGTGATCCGCTTCGACGCCGAAGGGCGCGTCCGCGAACATCTCGACTACTGGGACGCCGCCGGGCAGATGTACGAACGCCTGCCCGTCCTCGGCTGGGTGCTGCGCCGCATCCGCCGCCGCATCGCCCAGCATTGAGCCCTTCGGAGGATCGACCCCCTCCCGACCCGCTGACGCGGGTCACCCTCACCCTGCCAGGGGGAGGGACGGGGCGGGGGTCCGTCTTGATCGTTGCATGAAGAACAGGGCCCCCTTGGCGTCCTGAGGCTTGACCCCAGGACCCAGTCCTTCGGTTCACTGGGCCCTTGGATCAAGCCTGCCCCGGACGGCGATCCGGGGTCCAAGGGCGTCAGTGCCGAGTGGAGCATTCAGACACAGGACCCCTCACGCCACCAGGGCGCTGTCCTCGGCCGGGCCGGTCTCGGCGGGGATGACGTCGACCTCCACCTTGAGCTGGTGCTCGCCGCCGCCGGTGAGCACGCCCTTGACCGGCGCCACGTCGGCATAGGTCCGGCCCCAGGCCAGGGTGATGTGATCCTCCCCGGCGAAGCAGGCGTTGGTCGGGTCCAGGTCGATCCAGCCCGCCTCGCGCATCCAGACGCTCACCCAGGCGTGCGACTGATCGGCGCCGATCAGGCGCGCCTGGCCCTCGGGCGGCTCGGTCCTGAGATAGCCCGAGACGTAGCGCGCCGGCAGGCCGATGACGCGCAGCCCCGCGACCATCAGATGGGCGAAGTCCTGGCAGACACCGCGGCGCTTCTGCATCACCGCGCCGACGGAGGTGGTCACGTCGGTGACGCCGGGCACGTAGTCGAAATCGTCGTGGACGCGCCGCGCCAGGTCGCGGGCGGCCTCCAGCACCGGCCGGCCGGCGGGGAAGCTGGGACGGACGTAGTCGCGCAGCTGCTCCGCCACCTGGGAATGCTCGTTGCGGCCGGCGAAATCCGACAGCGCATAGGCGCGGGGATCGTTGTTGTTCATGACGTCGGCGGCGATGTCCTGCCAGGGCTCGGTCGCGCCCGCCGGCGGCAGGACGAGCGGGTCCACCGCCACCAGGCTGGAGCTCTCGACGACGAAGCGCCGGTGCGCCGTGGTCAGCTCGAAGATCGCCACCTCGTTGCCGTAGAAGTCGCGCCGCCGCGCCACCGGTCCGGCGGGCTCGGGCTCGATGACCAGCCGCGTCTCCAGCCGCTTCTGCCGCTCCGTCGAGCGCGGCGTCAGGTGCAGCATGTGATGCGACAGCAGCACCGTGTCGCCATAGGCGTAGGCGGTTCTGTGGCGGACGCGGTAGATCACAGCACGTCCTCGATGCCGGCGGCGAGACCGATGGACAATTGCCGCCCCCGGCCCTCCACATGGCTGAAATAGCGCACCACGACGGCGTCGTTCATCTCCCACAGATGGGATTGCAGGAACTCGACGAAACGCCCCAGCAGCGGTCTTTCGCCGTCTTCCAGCAGCGCGAGCTGCGCCGCATCGGCGGTCCTGACCGCGGCGAAGGCCGAGACCGCAAGGCGCTCGTCGTCGCCCACCAGCGGCCCGCGCAGTTCGGCCAGGGCCTCCACATGCCCGGTGATGCGGCGGAGCTGATGGCCCAGCGAGCGGGGATTGTCGAGGTCGGAGATCAGCAGGTCGAGGACCGTGGTGAATTCCGGGCGGTCGCGGTAGCGCCCGCGATAGGTGGTGACGCAGTCGCAGACCTCCAGCAGCGTCTCCAGCATCAGCCGCGAACCGCCGCTGGGCTGCAGCACGGTGGCGGAGAACAGCTCCAGCATCTGCAGCCCCGTCTCCAGCCGCCGGCCGAGATCGTAGAAGCGCCAGGCGTGGCCGCGGTCCATGGTCTCGTTGGTGGAGCCATTGGCCGCCTGCAGGGCGTAGACGACGTCGTCCATCCGTTCCCCCAGCAGGGTCGGGCGGCGCGGCGCGCGCCGGGTCGCGCCCAGCGCCTCGTGCACCCGCGTGACCGCCAGCCAGGTGTCGTTCGACATCACGTGACGCACGGTCTCCGCCGAATCGCGCAGCCGCGTCAGCGCGTGCAGCAGCCCGCCCTGATGATCGGGATCGAACAGCAGCCCCGAGGCGTGATCCAGCAGCCGGGCCGGCGTTGCCTTCTCCGTCTCGGGCGCGCTGAAGACGCCGGAGCCGAGCAGGCCGCGCACGACCTCCGCCTCCTCGCCCGTGGCCAGCGGCAGCAGCCGTTCGTCGACGCTGTTGACCGCGCCGCGGAAGCGCCGGGCGATGGCCGTCGCGCGCTCCAGATAGCGGCCGAACCAGTACATGCCGTCGGCGGTGCGCGACGGCAGGTTGCCGCGGCCGCGGCGGATCTCGGGCGGGCGCTCGGCGGGCTCGCTCTCCCCGCCCTCCGGGCCGACCTGACCCAGCACCCAGACGTCCTTGGCGCCGCCGCCGCGCTGCATGGAGACGACCGGGTCGTGGCGGTCGGGGGCGACGCGGACCATGCCGCCGGGCATCACCGTCCAGCCCTCGGGCGTCCAGCAGAGCAGCATACGCAGCATGATCGCCCGCGGCTCCAGCCCGTGATCGGACCAGGTGGGGGCGGTCGACAGGCGGACATATTCCTGACCGATGAAGCGTTCGGGGCGCTCGCCGATGGCGGTCTCCAGCGCCGCCAGCCGCGCGGCGTCCGCCCTGGCCCCGAAGACGGGCTCGCCCGGATCGGAAGGAAAGGCGGGCTTGACCACCAGCGAGTCCAGGCTTTCGCGCACATGGGCGCGCTCCTGCGTCTGGCCGCACCACCAGGTGGCGACCGACGGCAGACGCAGCTCCTCGTCCAGCAGGCTGCGGCACAGGCCCGGCATGAAGGGCATCAGCCCCGGCGATTCCACCACGCCCGAGCCCAGCGCGTTGACCACCGCGACCGCGCCCTCGCGGGCCGCATGGGTCAGGCCGGCGACGCCCAGCGCCGAATCGCCGCGCAGCTCCAGCGGGTCGCAGAAGGCGGTGTCGGTGCGGCGCAGGATGACGTCGACCAGGCGCAGACCCTGCAGGGTCTTCAGGAATACCTCGCCGCCGCGCACGGTCAGGTCGTCGGCCTCAACCAGCGGGCAGCCCAGCCGCCGCGCCAGATAGGCGTGTTCGAAATGCGCCTCGTTGCGCGGCCCCGGCGTCAGCACGACGATGCGCGGATCGTCCTTGCCGGGGGCGGCCGCGCCCAGACCCTCCCGCATCGCCGCGAAGAAGGCGGAGACCGGCCGCACATTGGCGCGGCGCATCAGTTCCGGGAACACCCGGCCCAGGATCGCCCGGTTCTCCAGCGCATAGCCGAAGCCCGACGGCGCCTCGGTGCGGTCCATCATGATGCGCCACTGGCCGTCCGGGGTGCGGGCGAGATCCGCGCCGTAGAGGAACAGCCGCTGGCGGTCGCCGCCGGCGGCGTCGACGGTGGGTCGGAAGAAGCCCGGATGGCCGAACACCAGCGGCGGCGGGATCAGGCCGCTGGCGAGCAGGGTCTGCGGCCCCAGCAGGTCGCGCAGGATCAGATCCAGCAGCTTGGCGCGCTGCGCCAGCGCGGCCGACAGCATGCCCCACTCGTCGGCGCGCAGCACCATGGGCACCGGATCGAGCCGCCAGCGGTCCGCCTCCGACTGGCGGCCGTGATAGACGTTGTAGGTGACGCCATGCTCGCGGAGGGTGCGCAGGCCGCGGTCCCAGCGCCGCCGCCAGTCCTCCTCCGACAGCTCCGCCATGAAGTCGGCGATCTCCCCCCAGGCCGGCCTGAGACCGCCATGGGATTCGGTCATCTCGTCATGGACGCCCGGCTCGGGCCCGTAGCCCAGGCGGAAGTCGCTGCTCCAGGGATTCCGGGGCGCCGCCCGCTCGCCGTCGCCCATGCCGGTCCTGCTCACACGTCCGATCGCATGACCGGCGCGCGCAGGTCGAGCGTGTGCGGATAACTCGGATTGTGCTCGCGCACCGGCACGCCGGCGACGCCGGGCGTGTGCCCGTGCGCGTCGAAGCGGGCCAGCCGCCGGCCCTCGGCCTCCTCGGCATTGACGGGCGTGGTCTCGTGGGAGCGGCCGCCGGGGTGGGCGACATGATAGCGGCAGCCGCCGAGCGCGCGGCCGTTCCAGCTGTCGATCAGGTCGAAGACCAGCGGCGAATGCACGCCGATCGTCGGGTGCAGGGCCGAGGACGGCTGCCAGGCGCGGAACCGCACCCCGGCGACGTACTCGCCCGCGGTCTCGGTGGCCTGCAGCGGCACGCGGCGGCCGTTGCAGGCGATGACATAGCGCTCGGGATGGGTCAGCCCGTCGATCCTGACCTGCAGGCGTTCCACCGAGCTGTCGACATAGCGCACCGTGCCACCGCCGCCCGGCTCCTCGCCCATGACGTGCCAGGGCTCCAGCGCGGTGCGGATCTCGATGTTCATGCCGCGATAGCTGACGTCGCCGCAGCGCGGGAAGCGGAACTCGAAATGCGGCGCGTACCAGTCGTCCTGCACGGGAATGCCGCTCTCGCGCATTTCCTGCAGCACGCCGCGGAAGTCCTGCCAGATGTAGTGGGGCAGCATGTAGCGGTCGCGCAGCCGGTCGCCGTGCCGCACCAGCGGCTTGGTGTAGGGATGATCCCAGAAGCGCGCGATCAGCGCCCTGAGCAGCAGTTGCTGCGCCAGGCTCATCTCCGCATGCGGCGGCATTTCGAAGGCGCGGAACTCCACCAGTCCCAGCCGCCCCGACGGCCCGTCCGGCGAGTAGAGCTTGTCGATGCAGATCTCGGCGCGATGGGTATTGCCCGTCAGGTCGATCAGCAGGTTGCGCAGGATGCGGTCGACCAGCCACAGCGGAGCGTTCTCGCCGGGACCGGGCAGTTGCGCCAGCGCGATCTCCAGTTCGTAGAGGATGTCGTCGCGGCCCTCGTCGACCCGGGGCGCCTGGCTGGTCGGGCCGATGAACAGCCCGGAGAACAGATAGGAGAGGCTCGGATGGTTCTGCCAGTAGCGGATCAGCGAGCCGAGCAGGTCGGGGCGGCGCAGGAACGGGCTGTCGGCCGGCGACTTGCCGCCGCAGACGATGTGATTGCCGCCGCCGGTACCGATATGGCGGCCGTCGACCATGAACTTCTCGGTGCCCAGCCGGGACTGGCGGGCCTCCTCGTAGAGCGCCATGGTCACGTCGCGCAGGTCGCCCCAGCTGGCCGAGGGGTGGATGTTCACCTCGATCACGCCAGGGTCCGGGGTCACCTTGATGACGTTGAGCCGCGGATCGTGGGGCGGGTCGTAGCCTTCCAGGTGGATCGGGATGTCCATCTCGGCGGCGACGTCCTCGCAGGCCGCCGCCAGCTCCAGATACTGCTCGGCCTGGCTGGTCGGCGGCATGAAGACGTTGAGCCGGCCGCCTCGCGGCTCCACGGCCAGGGCCGTGCGCACGTCCTTGCTGACCAGCCCGACGTCGCCTTCCGTCGGCTCGCGCTGGGTCGCCGGATCCGGCAGGCGCTGCGCCGACTGCGCCTCACCGGCGGGCGCAGTCTCGCCGCGGCGGAAGGGCTGGCGCTTCAGGTCCGGCTCCGGCAGCGGCCCCTCGATGGAGAACGGGTCGGCCGGGAAATAGTAGGGATAGCGGCCGGGCGGGATGTAGGGCAGCGATTCCAGCGGCAGCCGGAAGCCGACCGGCGAATCGCCGGGCAGCAGGAACAGATGCTCGCCGCGGAACGGCCAGCGGCCGGTGATCCAGGACGGACCGGCCTTGGCCTGCCAGGCCTGCAGCGGCAGGACATAGCCCACCGGATTGCCCAGGCCCTGACGCAGCACCCGGGCCAGCCGCGCGCGGTCCTGGTCCTTCTGCAGTTCCGGCGCATCGGGGTCCAGGTTCACGGGCAGGCCCTGTTCCGCCTGGACGTGCTCCAGCGGATCCTCGTAGGCCGGCATCACGTAGTCCGGGTCGACCTCCAGCCGCTCACAGAGCGAGATGATGAAGCGCTTCGCGTCCACCGGCGTCGGCTTGTAGTCCACGTCCTCGCGCGCGATCAGCCGCTCCTCGTTCCACAGCGGCCGGCCATCGCCCCGCCAGTAGAGACCGAAGGCCCAGCGCGGCAGCGGCTCGCCGGGGTACTGCTTGCCCTGGCCGAAGGTCTGCAGACCGTCCGGCGCGAAGCGCTTGCGCAGGCGCTGGATCAGATTGTAGGCGAGCTTGCGCTTGGTCGGACCCAGCGCGGCGGTGCTCCACTCCGCGCCGTCCATGTCGTCGATGGAGATGAAGGTCGGCTCGCCGCCCATGGTCAGCCGCACGTCGCCCTGCGTCAGGCGCGTCTCGACGGCCTCGCCCAGAACATCGATCGCCGCCCACTGCGCGCCCGTGTAGGGCCTGGTCACCCGCGGGCTCTCGTAGATGCGCTGGACCGACATCTCGTGGCGGAAATCGACCTCGGAGCGGCTCACATTGCCGGTGATCGGCGCGGCGCTGGTCGGCACGGCGGCGCAGGCCAGCGGAATGTGGCCCTCGCCGGCCAGCAGCCCGGAGGTGGCGTCGAGACCGATCCAGCCGGCGCCGGGCAAGTAGACCTCGGCCCAGGCGTGCAGGTCGGTGAAGTCGGCCTCCGGTCCGGTCGGGCCTTCGAGCGCCTTCTGGTCCGGCGTGAGCTGGATCAGGTAGCCCGAGGTGAAACGCGCCGCCAGGCCGCAATGGCGCAGGATCTGGACCATCAGCCAGGCCGAGTCGCGGCACGAGCCGCGGTTCTTCTCCAGCGTCTCCTCCGGCGTCTGCACGCCGGGCTCCATGCGCACGATGTAGTCGATGCGCTGTTCCAGGTCCTGGTTCACCGCCACCAGGAAGTCGACGATGTGGCGTTCCGAACGGTCGACCTTCGCGAGGTATTCCTGCAGCAGAGGCCCCGCCGGCTCCGGGTCCAGATAGGGCTCCAGTTCCTCGGCCTCCTCGCCCTCATAGGCGAAGGGGTAGGTCTCGGCATGCTCGGCGACGAAGAAGTCGAAGGGGTTGAGCACCGCCATCTCGGCGGTCAGGTCGACCTCGACGTGGAAATGGTCCACCGGATCGGGAAAGACCACGCGGGCGAGATAGTTGCCCAGCGGGTCCTGCTGCCAGTTGATGAAGTGATTCTTCGGCGAGATGTTCAGCGAATAGCCGATGATCCGCGTGCGGCAATGGCCGGCCGGCCGCAGCCGGATCACCTGCGGCGAGAGCGAGACCTTGCGGTCGTAGTCGTACAGCGTCTTGTGGTTGAGAGCCGCGTGGATCGGCATGGGTTCGCCCTGACCTCGGTCCGTGAATGTCGGCGTGTGGCGGAAGATAGGCGGGCGGCCGGGGGCCGGCAAGGCGAAGCTGCCCTACGCCTGACGCGCCCCTTCGGTTTCCGGCTCGCTCGCCGGGGTGGCGCGGTATCGGCTCTGACCGTCCTCCAGGAAGCGGCTGTTGGCCTCCCGCAGGCGCGCCGCGGCGTCGTCATAGAGGAAGGGCAGGAAGGCGTAGCGCCGGCCCCGCGTCACCGTCGAGACCCGGTGCAGCAGGGAGCACGAGAACACCAGCGCCCCGCCCGCCGGCGGCCGGAAGCCGCGCGGGCCGTATTCGGGAAAGCCGACCTCGCCGCCCTCGAACCCGTCATTCAGGTTGACCGAGACGGCGAAACGCCGGTGCGCCGTCCCCCGGGTCGTGTTGTCGCGGTGGGCGCGGAAATGTCCGCCCTCCTCGGCGTCGTAGCAGGCGACGATGTAGCGCTCCATCCGCGTCACCTCGAACTGGTGGATCTTGCGGATTTCTGGCACCACGCGGCGCGCGATCCGCGCCCGGGCCTGCTGGATCACGGCCTCGTCCTCGATCACGTGGTCGCGGCGGCGCTTGTGGGCGTTGTCGTAGGTGGCGACGGTGCGGCCGTCGCGTTCGCGCATGAAGCCCGATTCCTCGCCGCCATGCTCCTCGTAGAGGCCGATGAGCTTCGCGCAGAAAGCCGGTTCGAAGACGTTGGGCAGCACCAGCACCGGCGCCATCAGCTCCACGCCGGCATGGCGCGACGGCGGCGGCAGGCCGTCGAGAAAGGCCAGCAGTTCGGCGATGTCGCCCCGGTCGCCGCGGAAGGGCAGCACCTTCAGCACCCTCAGCGTCGGGTCGAGGACGACCCAGCGCCGGCGCACCACAGGGGCCGTGTCCGCCGCCGGCTCCTTCGGCAACGCGCCGTAGAGACGGCCGATCAGGCCGTCGAAATCCCAGAGAAAGCGATAGCCCGGATAGCTCTCGGCCACGCGCCGGCCCCGCTCGTCGGCCGGGTCGGCGCTGACGCCGAAGAAGGAGGCCATGGTGTCGTCGAACAGGTCGGGGCGGGCGCGGACCCCGGCAATGGCGGCCTTCGCATGGTCGTCGCCGGCGGAGGCGAAGAAGCACAGCACGATGTAGCGGCCCGCCGCCGTGTCGAAGGCGTAGCGCGGGTTGGCGAAGGAGCGCTGATGGAACCAGGGCGCGGGATCGCCGGTCATCAGATTGGCGTAGCCGGTCATGGGCTCGGGGTTCCCAAAGCGCCCCGAAATCAGAGAGCGCCGTTCCCGTTTACCCCGAAATCAGCGCCGCACAACAGAAATCGGCACTGCGCCGGCCCGGAGCGTTCCACTGTTCGATTGAACCACCCAATGTTGTTGCCCTCGGACTTGACCCGAGGACTTCAACGGTTTCGATCTCCGCGGCCGGATCAGATGCGCACGAAGGGCTGCATCAGCCGGGGCACCCAGCCCTCGAAGCGGAGCGGGGCGTCGGTGGCGATGATGCAGATGCAGTCCTCGCCGGTGTCGGAGACCGGCTGGTGATCCACCTCGCCGTCCAGGTCGGCGATGTCGCCGGCCTGGAAGCGGCCGAGCTCGTCGGTGTAGGAGCCGGAGACGATCAGGGTCATCTCGTGGCCCCGGTGCGTATGGCGCGGCACCGAGCGGCCCGGCGCGATCTTCAGCAGCTTCAGCCCTTCCGGGTCGCGGCCCGTCTCGCCCAGGCGGGCCTGGCGGATGCCGGGCCCGACGGTGCGCCAGCGGATGTCCGAAAGCCGTTCGGGCAGGAGCTGGCCCAGCGGCGCGGCCACGCCGTGGCGGCCGGCCCGCGGCGCCGGTTCGGCGGTCTCGGTCCCCGCGCCGGCGATGCGGGCCAGCACCGCGTCCAGCGCATCGTCGCGCAGGGCGGCGGGCTCGGCAGAGTCCAGCAGCTCGCCGCCGATGCCCTCGGCCAGGCGGCTGCGCCCGCGGCAGCGCGGGCAGACGGCCAGATGGCTGGCGACGATGGCCGACAGGGCCTCGTCCAGATGGCCGGCGGCGTAGGCGATCAGGGTCGTCTCGGCCGGATGGTGTCGGATCGACATCACGAATCCTCTCCCACGGAATCACGCACCTTGCGGAAAGCGAGCCGCAGCCTCGATTTCACGGTGCCGAGCGGCAGGTCCAGCCGTTCGGCGATGGCGGAATGGGGTAGCTCCTCGAAGAAGGACAGCATCACGATCTGCGCCTGCTCCGGCGGCAGTTCGGAAATCGCCTGGCGGATGCGCCGTTCGTCCTGCTTGCGGGTCACCGTCTCGATGCCGCTCTCCGGCGGGTCGGGCACGAACATGGGATCGTTCGGGTCCGGCTCCGGGCGGTTGCGGCGGCGGATCAGGTCGATGCGCTTGTTGCGGGCGATGGTGAAGATCCAGGTGCTGGCGCCGGCCTTCACCGGATCGAACAGATGCGCCTTGGTCCAGACGGTCACCATGGTTTCCTGCACCACTTCCTCGGCCAGATCCTCGGATGCGCCGGAGCGCATCATGAAACCCTTGATGCGCGGACCGAAATGGCCGAACAGGTCGGCAAAGCTCAGCCGGCACCGCGCCTCGGCAACCCGCGCCAGGAGCGCGACGCCGTCGATCTCCGGTGCGGCCATAGCGCCTGTCGGTCCGTCGCTGCGCACTGTCGCCATTGCCCTCATGATCCCTTCTACGGCCCCGGCGGCCAGTGGATCACCGCCGGGCGGCGCTGTGATCCGCCGCCGAGAGGCAGACGTAGTGGGGCCATGATCGAAATGAAACTGTTCACGATGTCCGCCCCATGACCGCCGGCCTTCCTTTCGGCTCCCGCATCGCCGTCGTCGGCGCCGGCATCTCCGGCCTGTCGGCCGCCTGGCTGCTGGCCGGCAACTACCGGGTCACGGTCTATGACCGCGCCGAGTACGCCGGCGGCCACGCCAACACGGTCGACGTCGACGATGGCGGCAGCGCCGTGCCTGTCGATACCGGCTTCATCGTCTACAACGACCGCAACTACCCCAATCTCTGCGCCCTGTTCGACATGCTCCGGGTCGACACCGCGCCGTCGGACATGTCCTTCTCGGTTTCCGCCGAGGGCGGGCGCTTCGAATATGGCGCCGCCCGGCCCTCCATGCTGTTCGCCCAGACGTCCAATCTCGCCAGCCCGCGCTTCTACCGCATGCTGCGCGACATCGGCCGCTTCCATCGCGCCGGCAGGGCCCATCTCGCCGGCGGCGGCGAGGCCACGCTGGGCCAGTTCCTGGACCGCCACGGCTTCGGCCCGGAACTGGTCAGCCGGCACGTGCTGCCCATGGGCGCGGCGATCTGGTCGACGCCGGCGGCGCGGATGCTGGACTTCCCGGCCGCCGCCTTCTTCCGCTTCATGGACAATCACGGCCTGCTGGGCCTGGCCGACCGGCCGCGCTGGCGCACCGTCCGCGGCGGCAGCCGGGCCTATGTCGAGGCGCTGACCGAAGGATTCCGCGATCGCGTGCGTCTGAACACCGGCGTCGAGGCCATCACCCGCACGCCAGAGGGCGTGCGCGTCGAGGACCGCCAGGACGGCGTCGAGATCCACGACGCGGTGATCATGGCCTGCCACGCCGACGAGGCGCTGGGCCTGATCAAGGATGCCGACGGCGCCGAACGCCGCGTCCTCGGCGGCTTCCGCTACCAGCGCAACCTGGCGGTGCTGCACAGCGACCCGGCCTTCATGCCGCGGCGGCGGCGGGCCTGGGCGAGTTGGAACTACCTGCTGGGCGAGGACGCGGACAACCGCGCGCCCTCGGTGACCTACTGGATGAACCGCCTGCAGCCGCTGGCGACGCGGCGCGAGCTGTTCGTCACCCTCAACCCTGCGGACCAGCCGGCAGACGGGACGGTGCTGCGCAGTTTCCCCTATGATCATCCCGTGTTCGACGGAGAAGCGGCGGCGATGCAGAAGATGGTCTGGAACATCCAGGGCGCGCGGGGCCTGTGGTTCTGCGGCGCGCATCTGGGTTACGGCTTCCACGAAGACGGCATCCAGTCCGGCCTCGCCGTGGCCGAGGGACTGAGCGGACTGAGGCGGCCCTGGCGGGTCGACGACGAATCCGGCCGGCTGCAGATTCCGGCCGGCTGGCCCGAACTGCTGGCCGCCAGGCGGCGGGCCGCCTGATGGCCGATGCCGGCGCCATATATGAAGGCCGCGTGGTCCACCAGCGTCTGAGACCGCGCCGCCATCGGCTGTCCTACCGCGTCTTCACCCTGCTGGCGGACATCGACCGGCTGGACGAACTCGACCGGGATCTCAGGCTGTTCGCCCATGACCGGGCGGGTCTGATGTCGATCCGGAGCCGCGATCACGGACCGAAGGAGCGCGAGGGCACATTGCGCCAATGGATCGACCGGGCCGTCGCCGGGATCGGCGTCGAGCGCCCGGCCAGGGTCGAGATGCTCTGCTATCCGCGGCTGATGGGCTACGTCTTCAATCCGCTGACGGTCTATTTCTGCCGCGACAGCCGGGACGCGGTGACGGCCACGGTCTACGAGGTGCACAACACCTTCGGCGAACGCCACGCCTATGTCCTGCCCGTGGATGGCGCACGCGAAGGCGCCCTGATCCGCCAGCGCGCCGACAAGGACTTTCTCGTCTCCCCCTTCCTGACCATGGAAGGCCAGTACCGCTTCCAGGTCCGTCCGCCCGGCGAGGACGTCGCCGTGGTGATCCGCCATTCCGATGCCGACGGACCCGTGCTGGGCGCGGCCTTCACCGGCCGCCGCCGGCCATTGACCGACCGGGCGCTGCTCGGCGCGGCGCTGCGTCATCCGCTGATGACCTACAAGGTGATCGGCGGTATTCACTGGGAGGCGGCGCGGCTCTGGCTGAAGGGCGTTCCCTTCATCGGCCGCAATGGCGGCGCGGCGGGAACCGTTCGGGGATGACGATGGACCTGGATCTCGGGAACGCCGGCCGCCGCGAGGGCGCGGGGCTGGCGGGACGGCTCTGGCCGCGGCTGCTGGCCGGGCTGCTGGCGCGCATGGAGTGCGGCCGCATCCGCGTGACCCTGCCCGACGGGCGGGTGCTGGAAGGCGGCGCCGGCGGCGAGACGGCGGAGGTCGCGATCCGCGACTGGCGGGCGCTGAGACGGCTGGCGCTCGGCGGCGAGATCGGCGTCGCCCGGTCCTTTCTGGATGGCGAATGGACGACGCCGGACCTGCTGGCGGTGTTCCGGGTGATCCAGGCCAACCGCACGGCGCTGCACGACGCGCTGCAGGGCTCGGCCCTGTCGCGGGTGGTCAACCTGCTGGCCCACCGCCGTCGCCGCAACAGCCGCCGCGGCAGCCGGCGCAACATCGCCGAGCACTATGATCTGGGCAACGACTTCTACGCCCGCTGGCTCGACCCCTCGATGACCTATTCCGCCGCCCTCTACGCCGACGGCGCCAACAGTCTGGAGCGCGCGCAGGAAGCCAAGTACCGCGCCATCGCCGAGCTGGCGGAGCTCCGGCCCGGCTGCCGGGTGCTCGAGATCGGCTGCGGCTGGGGCGGCTTCGCGGCGTTCGCCGCGCGCGAATACGGCGCCACCGTCGAGGGCGTCACCCTCTCCACCGAGCAGCTCGAATGGGCCAGGCGGCGCGCGGCCGAGGGCGGCTTCGCCGACCGCGCCAGCTTCCACCTCACCGATTACCGCGAGACCGCGGGCGCCTATGACCGCGTGGTCTCCATCGAGATGTTCGAGGCCGTGGGCGAGGAACACTGGCCGGCCTTCTTCCACACCGTCCGCGAACGGCTGAAGCCCGGCGGGCGGGCCGTGGTGCAGTCCATCACCATCGACGAGGCGGCCTTCGAGAGCTACCGCCGCCGCGCCGACTTCATCCAGCGCTTCGTCTTTCCCGGCGGCATGCTGCCCAGCGCCGAGCGTCTGGTGCGCGCGGCGGGCGCGGCGGGGCTGGAGGCCCGGGCCGAACGCTTCTTCGGCCAGTGCTACGCGCGGACGCTGCTGGACTGGCGCGAACGCTTCCACGGCGCCTGGGGGGACATCCAGGCCATGCCGGGCTTCGATCAGCGTTTCCGGCGGCTCTGGGACTATTACCTGGCCTACTGCGCCGCAGGCTTCCAGCACGGCGTCATCGACGTCGGCCATTTCCGCCTGACGAAGCCGGGCTGAGCTCCTGGTGCAGGCGGGCCGGGGATGGCCGGGCCGGCCAGCCCGCCGTCTCCAGGATCCGGAAGGTACGCGAGTCG